>DATKAS010000514.1:0-4948 GCA_035497855.1 Acidimicrobiales bacterium | reverse complement strand
ATCGCCTCCAAGTCTTCGGGCGTTTCGATTCGTACGTTCGACCCATGAACACGAAAGCAACGAGGAACAGCGACGCGTACCGCACGTGGCGGACGCACCGAACGGCACCCGCGTACATGCGCGGGATGCCGACGTGGATGTGGCAGTGGGCCATGTCCATGCCGCGCAACACACACAGAGGAGACAGCTGAGCCATGACCACCGTCGAGAACACCACGCGCAACGGTGTCGACACCGCAACCCTCTTCGCCACGATCGACGCGGTGAAGAACGACAACGACATCGCCAAGTTCCAGTTCCGCGCCACGAACAAGTGGATCAGCGGCACGCACAACCAGTCCACGATCCATGGCTTCTTCGGGGCCATGCAGGAGATGGAGCACCAGCAGGGGTGGACGTTCAACGCTGACCACCCGGCCGTGCTGGTCGGCAAGGACAACGGCCCGACGCCCGTGGAGTATCTCCTCCACGCGCTGGCCGCCTGCCTCACTGCCGGCATCGCCAACGTCGCGGCTGCCCGCGGCGTGAACCTGACCGAAGTCGAGTCGACCGTCGAGGGCGACATCGACCTTCTCGGCATCCTCGGACTCGCGACGGAGGCGCAGCCGGCTCGCAACGGCTACGAGCAGATCCGGGTCAGCTTCAAGCTCCGAGGCGACAGCCCGGAGAACCTCCGCAAGGTCGTGGAGCAGTCCCGCAGCCGTTCGGCCGTCTACGACGTGCTCACGAACGGGACGCCCGTGCACATCGACATCGACGCCGGGTGATGGGCGCCCGCGCCGAGAACAGCTACGACGTCATCGTGGTCGGCGCTCGCGTTGCGGGCGCCGCCACGGCGATGCTCCTCGCCGAGACCGGACGTCGTGTGCTGATGGTCGATCGGAGCCGCTACGGGATGGACACGCTGTCGACCCACGTGCTGATGCGTGGTGCCGTCACGCAGCTCCATCGGTGGGACCTCCTCGGCCACGTCATCGACAAGAACACCCCGCCCGTGCATCGCACGACGTTCCGCTACGCCGACAGCGAGATCGCGATCCCGATCAAGCCGATGCACGGTGTGGATGCGCTGTACGCGCCGCGGCGCACGGTGCTCGACCCGATCCTGGTCGACGCAGCCGCGGCCGCAGGGGCTGAGGTTCGTTACGGCGTCGCGGTGACCGGTGTGCGTCGCAACTACAAGGGACGGGTCATCGGCATCGTCGGCCGCGACGACCGAGGCAAGAACGTCCGGTGGGACGCCGACCTCGTGATCGGCGCTGACGGCGTGCGGTCGACGATCGCGCAGAGGGTCGCTGCGCCCATCATCCGGCAGGGCGCCGGCGCAGGGGCGATGACCTACGGCCACTGGCACGGGCTCGAGACCACAGGATACGAGTGGTTCTTCCGGCGTACGGGCGTCGCAGGGCTGATCCCCACGAACGACGGCCAGACCTGTGTGTTCGTGGGGGCATCGCGTGAGCGGGTCGGCACCGGTGGGCCGGAGGTCATGCGGAGCATCCTCCGCGAGGCGTGGCCCGATCTCGCCGATCGAGTCGCGGCAGCCGAGGCGCCTCCCGGCGTGCGCACGTTCACCGGCATCCCCGGTGTGATGCGCCGTCCGTGGGGACCGGGTTGGGCGCTCGTCGGCGACGCCGGTTACTGGAAGGACCCGGTCAGCGCGCACGGCCTCACTGACGCGATGCGCGATGCCGAGCTGCTCGCTCGGGCGGTGATCGCGGACTCGTTGCCCGAGTACCAGCGTGAGCGCGATCGACTGTCGATCCCGTTCTTCGACACGACCGACCGCATCGCGACACTCGAGTGGGACGACGCCGAGATCGGCGGGCTGCTGTTGGAGCTCAGCGAGGAGATGAGCGTCGAGAACGACGCGATTGCCGCGCTCTGACGTTCGCTACGACGGCGGGGGCGGAGGCATCCAGGCATCGACGCCCTGGATGCCGTTGTCGGAGATGTATTGCGTCCAACTGATGCCGTTCCAGTAGCGCAGCTCGTGGCGCCTGTGGGGGTCGTTGAACCACCCTGGCGCCGCAGGATTCGCGGGCGCGCCGACAAACGCCTCGTCCTTCTTCTTCGGGATCACCGCAATGATGATCACGCCGATGATGCCGAGGAGAAAGCCGAGCACCGCGCCCAGTGGGGCGCGCCCCTTGCCGTTCCCGATGACGTAGCCAATCGCCCCACACACGACCGCGCCCACCAGCGCGTAGGTCATCACGACGCGAAACGCTACTGACGGAAGGCGGGCCGAGAGCGGTTTCCCGAGGTCGGCCCGCCAGTCCGCCGGGTCAGGTCAGGATCGAGAGACCTCGACCTTCTTCAGCATCTTCTCGGTGGGCACCTTGTAGGGGCACGTCACTTCGAGGATGCCGTCCTTGTAGGTCGCCTTCACGTCATCCATGTCGGTCTCTTTCGGGACCCGGATGTAGCGCTCGAACGACCCGTAGTGGAACTCGGAGCGGAAGCTGCCTTCCGTGGTCTCCTTCGACTCCGAACGACGCTCGGCCTTGATGTGGAGCATGCCGTCCTGGACGGTGATCTCGACATCTTTCTCGGGATCGATGCCAGGAATCTCGGCACGAACGACAAGGGTGTCGTCCTTCAGCTCCTGCTCGAGGCGCATGAGTCGATCGAAGCGTCCGAAGAACGGACGAACGTCGAAGAAGCGCCCGAAGTCTGGGGTCTCAAACCAGTCCCACAGGCTCAAGGTCGGCGCCGCCTCCACCTTACGAACGGGAAGATCGGTCATCTTGGCCATATGCACACCTCCTTCGCCAGCGAGCCGTGCAACGGTGAGAGTACGGCGAGGGGTCCGCGATCGGTAGGGCCGAACGTCCCTGAGCTACGCGACGGTGTCGACGAGGGCCACATCCACAGGCCGGCGCGCGGGGATGATGATGATGACCGCGATGCCGATCAGCCCGAGGAGAAGTCCGAGCACGGTGCCGAGCACCGGCCGGTGCTTGTGGTCGCCGATGAGGTAGCCGGCGGCCGCGGCCATCAGGGCGAGCACGAGCGGGATCAGCACCGAGATCACGGTATGGGCCTGCTCGAGCGGTCTGAGGGATCCCTGGTCACCACTTGCTCTCATCGGCAGCACGGGCCGGTGGTCGAGCACTCCGCCCGGTGTCGACGACAATCGCGACGGTGATCGTCGAGCTGCCGAACGGCGTCGTCGTGCAGGCCACCGGGCTGACTCGCTCGCATGCCGATCCCGATCCTGACTTCGGCCTCTACCTCGATCACCGGTGGGCGGCGGAGAACGTGCCGTGGGATCACGTCATCCTGGAATGGCCGGACTTCGGCGTGCCGGACGACATCGCGTCGACTCGCCAGGAGATCGAGGATGCCTTCGACCGTGCCGTCAACGGTGAGCGCGTCGAGATCGGCTGCTGGGGTGGCGTCGGCCGGACGGGCACGGTGCTCGGCTGCATGGCGGTCCTCGCGGGCGTGACACCCGCTGAGGCGCGGCAATGGGTACGACAGCACTACAACGTCGGCGCGATCGAGACCGAAGAGCAGCACGAGCTCGTGCTCGCATTCGCGCGCTGACCCGTCGTGCGCCTCGACGAGCTCGCGTACACATGCCGTCTCTTCGGCGAGATCGCGGGCGACGACATCGCGAGCGCCGACCTGCACGCCGCAACCGGGAAGCGCATCGATCTCAGCGATCCCGCGCACGCGAAGGCGGTGCTCGTGTGGCTGAACAAATGGGGATGCCGCCAGTTCGCGATCGCACACCGGTGGGTCGCGCGGCTACCGCGACCCGGAGCATCGCTGGCGACCCTGAAGCCCCGCCAGCTCGCGGTGGCCGCCGATGCGTATGCGGATGTGAAGGTGCGCACCGCGAGCACCCGCTCGACCAAGTCGGGTGGCATCGCGATCGTGACGGTCGGCGCAACAGGCGCAGCGAAGCTCCTCCACGCGCTGCGGCCGAAGGTGCTGCCGCCGTGGGACGACCCCATCCGCGCCGCGCTCGGCCTCGACGGATCGCGCGACAGCTACCTCACCTACCTCGAGCGCGTGCAGCACGACGTGCGGAGCATCGAAGCGGAGGCGGCCGCACGCGGGATCACGAACGTGCCTGCCGCGCTCGGTCGGCCCACGTCGAGCCTGCCGAAGATGATCGACGAGCACTACTGGATCACGCTGACCCACGGGCTACCGGCCGATCCACCTACGTGAGCACGCGCAGCTCCCACACGACCTCGGACGTCACGGTCGACTCGAACCACGGGCAGCACTCCCGCTCCTTCGCCGCCAGCGCCTCGACCTCTTCGAGCGGCGCGCGCAGCCGGAAGCGGATGCCCGCCGTCGATCGGCTCGGTGCTCACCAGCGACGCGCCGAGGAGGTTGCGCCACTCGGCGAATCGTTCCTCGGGCGTATCGGGCGCGTTGCTCATGTCGCAGCAATAGGTCATCCGGCGAACGTAAACCCTGGACATCGGTCTAGAGTCAAGGGTCGTGAAGATCGGTGAGGTCGCGGCGAGGGCCGACGTGAGCATCGACACCGTGCGGTTCTACGAGCGACGCGGCGTGCTGCCGGCGCCCGAGCGCACCGCGTCGGGCTACCGCAGCTACACCGAGGCGACCGTCGACCGGCTCGTGCTGGCGAAGCGGTTGCAGGCGCTCGGCTTCACGCTCGACGAGGTCATCGACGCGCTCGACGCGGACGACCCGTGCTGTGCTGCGGAGCGCTGGCGGCTCGACGTCGTGCTCGAACGAATCGACGAGCGGATCAAGGAGCTGCAGGACCTTCGGCGCACGGTGCGCAAGGTCGCGGCAGCGTGCGACCGAGGGAAGTGCGCGCTCAGGTTGCCGACGCGCGCTGCAAGCTCCTGAACAGCAGGGCCTGATCGCCGAGCCGACGGCGGAGCTCGCGCTCGAGCCCGCCGATCGGATAGAGGTTCTGAGGCGCGCGGGTGTCCTTGTGCGGCTCGGACGCGAA
>DATKAS010000513.1:0-10803 GCA_035497855.1 Acidimicrobiales bacterium | reverse complement strand
ACGAGCGGCCAGACGCGGCTCGGCTTCACCCGTTTCGACCACCCCGGCCTCGAGATCGGCAACCTCGGCTGGGCCGTTCTCGCTGTGTTCCTCATCCTGGCGACGACGAACGCGGTGAACTTCACCGATGGCCTCGACGGCCTCTCGTCGGGCGCGTCGATCTTGTCGTTTGCCGCGTTCGTCGTGATCGGCTTCTGGGCGTTCCGTCATCCGGGTGTCTACGCGGTGCCGCACGCCCTCGACCTCGCGGTCGTCGCCGCTGCGATGTTGGGCGGCTGCGCCGGCTTCCTCTGGTGGAACGCCGCGCCGGCCCGCATCATCATGGGTGACACCGGCGCGCTCGCGATCGGTGCCGCCCTCGCGTGCCTCGCACTGTCGACCAACACAGAGCTCCTGCTCCCGATCGTCGCCGGCCTGTTCGTGCTCGAGGCGCTCTCGGACGTCATCCAGATAGCGAGCTTTCGCATCTTCCATCGGCGCGTGTTCCGAATGGCGCCGATCCACCACCACTTCGAGCTCGGAGGATGGCCGGAGACGACGATCGTCGTGCGCTTCTGGCTCATCGCCGGCGCGTGCACAGCGCTCGCGCTCGGCCTGTACTACGCGGACTTCATCCACATCGGAGTCGCGGACTGATGCGCGCGCTGGTGTTCGGCATGGGCATCACGGGCCAGGCGGTCGCGCACGCGCTCGAGGCGCACGAGGTCGAGGTCGTGCGAGCAGACGACGACCCTGCTCGAGGTGACGGCACTCCGGTGTCGCTCGATGCCGTCGACCTCCTCGTGCCGAGTCCGGGCGTGCCCGAGCACCACGAAGTGATCGTCGAGGCGCTGCGTCGCGGCATCCCCGTGGTGAGCGAGCTCGACCTCGCGACCTACTGGGACGACGCGCAGCGGCCCGTCGTGGCGATCACCGGTACCGACGGGAAGACGACGGTGACGACGATGGTCACCGAGATGCTCGTCGCGTCCGGTCGCACCGCCCTCGCGGTCGGCAACACCGACGTGCCGTTCGTCGCCGCGCTCGGCGAGCCCGTCGACGTGTTCGTGGTCGAGGCTTCGTCGTTCCGGCTGCGGTTCGCCGACCGTTTCGCGCCGCATGTCGCGACGTGGCTGAACCTGGCGCCCGACCACCTCGACTGGCACGGCTCGGTCGAGAGCTACGCCGCGGCGAAGGCGCGCATCTTCGAGCACCAGAGTCCCGACGACGTCGCGATCGGCAACGCCGACGATCCGGTCGTGATGGCCGCGCTCGCTGATGCGCCCGCTCGCCACGTGACGTTCGGCGACGGCGGCGACCATCGCGTCCACGCCGGCGCGCTCGTGACGCCGTCTGGCGAGGAGGTCGTCGCCGTGCGCGACCTGCCAAGGGCGCTGCCCCACGACATCGCCAACGCGCTCGCGGCGACCGTGACCGCGCTCGAGGCCGGCGCGTCCCTCGACGGTGTGCGCGCCGTGCTCACGACGTTCACGGGCTTGCCGCACCGCGTCAGCTTCGTCGCCGAGGCCGACGGCATCCGCTGGTATGACGACTCCAAGGCGACCGCGCCACACGCCACCGCCGCAGCGGTCGCCGGGTTCGAGCACGTCGTGCTCATCGCGGGCGGGCGCAACAAAGGTCTCGACCTCCGGGCGCTCGCCGACAGCGCCGATCGCCTCCGCGCGGTCGTTGCGATCGGGGAGTCCGCGGGCGACGTGGCAGCTGCGTTCGCGTCACGCGTGCCGGTGACCGAGGCGGGGTCGATGGACGAGGCGGTCGCCGTCGCTCGCCGCGCGGCGCGCGCCGGCGACGCGGTGCTGCTGTCTCCGGGCTGTGCGTCGTTTGACTGGTATCGCAGCTACGCCGAGCGGGGCGACGACTTCGTCCGGGCCGTCCGCGAGCTGGTGGGATCCTGATGCCGGCCGCGACGGCGACCCGGCGCGAGCAGCAGCGGAGTCGCACGCGCCATCCCACGTCGCGCCCGCGGCCCCGGCCTCCGGTCGTGCCCGGTCGCTTCGTCGCGTTGCTGGCGGTCGTAGTCGTGCTCAACCTGATCGGCCTGGTGATGGTGCTGTCCGCTTCGTCGGTGAGCGCGCTGCACGACTACGGGTCGTCATGGCTCTACTTCAACCGGCAGGCGATGTGGACGGTGTTCGGGTTCGTGGCGCTCTTCGTCACGCTGCGCGTCGACTACCACGTCTGGCGCAAGCTCACACCGCTCGCGCTCCTCATCGGGTTCGCGTTGCTCGTCGTCGTGCTCCTGCCCGGGGTCGGCCTGACGGTGAACGGCTCGCGGAGCTGGCTCGGCCACGGCGCCTGGCGCATGCAACCCGCGGAGCTCATGAAGCTCGCGCTGCTCCTCTACACCGCGGACCTGCTCGCGCGGCGCGCGGATCGCATGGGCGAGGTGCGGGCGACGCTGTGGCCTGCGCTGATCGTGCTCGGTGCCACGGGCGTGCTCCTGATGATGCAGCCCGACCTCGGCACCGCGATCGTGACCGTCGCGATCGTGTTGGGCATCCTGTTCATCGCAGGCACGCCGCTCGCGCCACTCGCGGCAGCGACCGCGCTCATGGCGGCCGCCGCCACGTTCCTCACCATGAGCACGCCGTACCGTCGCGCGCGGGTGCTCGCGTTCCTCCATCCGTCGGAAGACCCCCTCAACCGTGGATGGCAGACGTTGCAGTCGCTCGTCGGGATCGCGTCGGGCGGGCTCGCCGGCGTGGGCCTGGGCGCGAGCCGCGCGAAGTGGGGCTTCCTCCCCGAAGCGCACACCGACTTCATCTTCGCGATCATCGGCGAGGAGCTCGGCTTCGCCGGCTGCCTCGTGGTCGTCGGGCTCTTCGTCTCGTTCGGCGTGCTCGGGCTCCAGTCGGCGCGCCGCGCGCCCGACCGCTACGGCATGCTCGTCGCCGCAGGTGTCACGATCTGGGTGCTCGTGCAAGCGTTCGTCAACATGGGCGCGGTCGTCGGCCTGTTGCCGATCACCGGCCTGCCCTTGCCGTTCGTGTCGTTCGGCGGCTCCGCGTTGATCACGACGATGGCCGCCACTGGGCTCCTGCTCAACATCGCGCGGCAGGGGAGCCCCGCTCGATCCCGGGGCCGATGAGCGACACGTTCGCCGTCATCGCCGGCGGCGGCACCGCCGGCCACGTGAACCCCGGTCTCGCCCTCGCGGGCGAGCTGGTCGCACGAGGGCACCCGGTCTCCTCCATCACGTGGGTCGGCAGCGTGCGCGGCCTCGAAGCGACGACTGTGCCCGAGCACGGCTACCCGCTCCACCTCCTCCCCGGCCGCGGCGTGCAACGGCGGCTCACGATCGCGAACGTCGGCGCGCTGTGGGGACTCCTCGTCGCGGTCGCACGAGCGATGCGGATCGTGCGGCGAGTGCGCCCGAAGATCGTCGTGTCGCTCGGCGGGTACGCGAGCGTCGCATGCTCACTCGCTGCGTGGGCGCAACGCATCCCCATCGTGGTGATGGAGCAGAACAAGCGGCCGGGCCTCGCGAACCGGCTGTCGGCCCGGGTCGCGAAGGCCGCCGCCGTGTCGTTCGAAGGCACGCCGCTTCCGCGCGCCGTCGTGACCGGCAACCCGCTCCGAGCGACGGTCATGGCGGCCCACCGCGATCGCGCGCCGGTGCACGATGGCGCCGCGATCCTCGTCACCGGCGGCTCGCTCGGCGCGACCCGCATCAACGACGCCACCCTCGACCTCGTCACGTTGTGGGCCGATCGATCGGATGTCGCCCTTCGCCATGTCGTGGGCCCTCGAAACTTCGATGCCGTGCGCGCCCGGATGCCGACGCCCACGGCCCATGGCCTTCGCTACGAGATCGTCGCCTACGAGGACGACATGCCGGCGGCGATGGCAGCGGCCGACGTCGTCGTGTGCCGGGCCAGCTCGGGGCTCGTCAGCGAGGTCGCGGTGATCGGCGTGCCGAGCGTGCTCGTGCCGTGGTCCGGCGCCGCGGAAGACCACCAGACCGCCAACGCGAGCGTGCTCGTCGACGTCGGTGCCGCCGAGGTGATCAGCGACGCGGAGCTGTCGGGGGCGCGCCTCGGCTCGACGCTCGACACGCTGATCTCGGCACCCGACCGACTCGAGGCGATGGCGCGTGCGTGCAAGCTGGTCGCCCGACCCGACGCCGCGCAGCGGGTGGCCGACCTCGTCGAGGAGCACGCTCGTGGCTGACCGCGCGCCGATCGACCTCGCTGGCGAACCCGTCGCCGTCCACATCGTGGGGATCGGCGGCGCGGGCATGAGCGCGATCGCGACCGTGCTGCGAGCGATGGGGCATCGGGTGTCAGGGAGTGATCTCAAGCCTTCCGGGTTCCTCGACCGCCTCCGGGCGCTCGGCGTCGAGGTCACCGTCGGCCATGCAGAGGGCAACGTCGGCGCGGTCGACCTCGTCGCGATCTCCACCGCGATCCCGAGATCGAACCCCGAAGTGCTCGCTGCGGAGTCACGGGGCATCGCCGTCGTGAGCCGAGCGGAGATCCTCACCGCCATCGTCCGCACGAAGCGCGGCGTGGCGGTTGCGGGCACGCACGGCAAGACGACGACTTCCTCGATGCTGTCGCTCATCCTCGTCGAGGCAGGCCTCCATCCGTCGTTCATCGTCGGCGGTGAGCTCAACGAGATCGGGACGGGTGCGGTGTTCGACCCGCTCGGCGACCTGCTCGTGGTCGAAGCGGACGAGAGCGACGGCACGTTCCTCGAGCTCGGGGCCGACGCTGTGCTCGTCACCAATGTCGAGCCCGACCACATCGAGCACTACGGCACGTTTGCCGCGCTGCGCGCAGCGTTCGAGGAATTCGTCGAGCGGGCGCCGGGACCGCGCGTCGTGTGCGCCGACGATCCGTTGGCGTACGCGATCGGCGCGCCGCGCGGCGCGATCACGTACGGCATCGCGGAGGGAGCGGACTACCGCATGCTCGACGTCGACATCGGCCGCGGTGGTCTGCGGTTCACGTTGCACACCCCCGCCGGTGACGACTGGCGCGTGGGGCTGCCGGTGCCCGGCCTCCACAACGCGCGCAACGCCGCAGGCGCGATGGCGATGGCGCTCGAGCTCGGCGCGACCGGAGACGCAGCGGTGCGCGCACTCGGGCGCTACGCGGGCGTCGCGAGGCGGTTCGAGCTGCGTGGCGCGGCCGGCGGCGTGACGTTCGTCGACGAGTACTCGCACCTCCCGACCGAAGTCGCGGCCGCGATCGAGGCAGCGAAGGAAGGTGAGTGGCGTCGTCTCGTGTGCGTCTTCCAGCCCCACCGCTTCAGCCGCACGGCCACGTTGTGGGAAGACTTCGCTGACGCGTTCGAAGGCGCCGACGTGCTCGCCGTCACGGACATCTACTCGGCGGGTGAGGCACCGCGGCCCGGGATCACCGGCAAGCTGATCGTGAACACCGTGCTCGACGCGCATCCGCTGCAGCGCGTCGCGTGGCTGCCCCATCGAGCGGACGTCGTGGCCTTTCTGCGGGCCGAGCTGCGCCCCGGCGACCTGTGCCTCACGATGGGCGCAGGTGACCTCACGACCCTGCCCGACGTCATGCTCGAGGTGCTCTCGTGAGCGCGGCGGTCGATGCCGCGGCCGCGATGCTCGGCGACAAGGCGATCCGTGATGCTCCGTTCGGCGAGCTCACGACCTACCGCGTGGGTGGCCGGGCCGCGCTCGGCATCGTCGTCGGAGACGACGACGACCTCATCGCTGTCGCGCGCGCTCGGCGAGCGACCGGCGTGGATCTGTTCGTGCTCGGCCGCGGGTCCAACACCCTCGTCGCTGACGCGGGGTTCGACGGGTTGCTCGTGATCCTCGGCGAGGCGTTCGAGGTCGTCGAGATCGACGGCACGACGGTGCGGGCCGGGGGAGCGGCGAGCCTCCCGGTCGTGGCGCGCACGACCGCGGCCGCGGGTCTCCGTGGGTTCGAGTGGGCGGTCGGCGTGCCGGGCTCGATCGGCGGCGCGGTGCGCATGAACGCCGGCGGGCACGGCTCCGACATGGCCGCGGTGACGACGAGGGTCCGCGTCGTCTCGCTCGACAGCGGGGAAGATGTCGTGGTGCCGGCCCCCGAGCTCGCTCTCGGCTATCGCCGCTCGTCCATCACCTCGACCGACCTCGTCGTGTGGGCCGAGCTCGCGCTCGAGAAGGGCGACCGCGGCGATGCGGAAGAGGAGATCGCGTCGATCGTTCGGTGGCGGCGGGAGAACCAGCCCGGCGGGCAGAACGCCGGCTCGGTGTTCACGAACCCGATCGGGGACTCAGCCGGTCGATTGATCGATGTGACGGGCCTGAAGGGTCACCGTCGTGGGACGGCGCGCGTCTCGGAGAAGCACGCGAACTTCATCCAGGCCGACGCAGGCGGTTCCGCCGACGACGTGCTCGCGCTGATGCGCGACGTCGCGGCGCGGGTGCGCGACGCGCAAGGCGTGGAGCTGGTGCCCGAGGTGCGCTTGGTGGGGTTCGCATGAGCACAGTGGTGGAGGACGCCCCACGGCCGACGATGGACCCGCGGCTCCGCCAGCGACGGATCGACGTGCGGCGGTCCGAAGGTCGTCGGCGGCTTCGGCGCCTGTTGATCGCCCTGGGCGTCGTTGCGACGCTCGTGCTCGCGTGGGGCTTCACCTACAGCACGTTCCTCGATGTCGACCACGTCGTCGTGCGCGGCGAACGCCACACGACTGAGACCGACGTGCGCGCGGCCGCGGCGATCGGGCAAGGGCAGCCGATGGTGTACATCGACACGGGGGCGGCGAGCCGACGCGTCGAGGCGCTGCCGTGGGTCGCGCGCGCCGAGGTGCGCAGGGACTACCCAGGCACTGTTCGCATCGACGTGGTCGAGCGGGTGCCGGTGGTTGCGATCGCGATCCCCACCGGGGGATGGCGGCTGTTCGACGCCGAGGGCCACGCCCTCGGTGACGCGTCGGGGTTGCCGCCGGGGATCGTCGCGATGACCGGACCGAGGCCGCCGGTGGCGGTCGGCACGGTGGTGAGCGCGGCAGAGCTCGCGGCGATCGATGTCGCGGTGTCGATGCCGCCCTCGCTCGAGCAGCGAGTGGGTGCAATCGCGTTGACGAAGGACGGCAGCGTCGACCTGGAGCTCGCGCCCGAGGGCACCATCCACCTCGGCTCGCCCGTCGATCTCCCCGCCAAGTTCCTCGCCGCCGTCGCGGTGCTCGATCAGCTGGGGGCGCAGAAGACGATCGGGGTGCTCGACGTCCGCGCGCCGGAGGCGCCCGTGCTGATCCCGGGCTGACGGCATGTCGGTCTCGTGACGATACGCCCGTCGATGCTTGACCACGAGGGCCGCCTGCCTGTACAACGTCAAGCACAACGAGAGGTTGACATAACTATAGACCTCAACTACAGGTTGAGGCTCGGCTCGGAGGTTCCCTGAGATGGCCGGCTCCCCCCAGAACTACTTGGCGGTGATCAAGGTCGTCGGCGTCGGTGGCGGCGGCGTCAACGCCGTCAACCGGATGATCGACGCAGGCCTGAAAGGCGTCGAGTTCATCGCGGTCAACACTGACGCGCAGGCGCTGCTGATGAGCGATGCCGATGTGAAGCTCGACATCGGTCGCGACCTCACGCGAGGCCTGGGCGCGGGGAGCGATCCCGACGTCGGCCGTCAGGCGGCGGAGGGCCATGCCGAGGAGATCGAAGAGACGCTCAAGGGCGCGGACATGGTGTTCATCACCGCGGGCAAAGGCGGCGGCACCGGCACCGGTGGCGCTCCGGTCATCGCGGAGATCGCGAAGGGGATGGGGGCGCTGACGATCGGTGTCGTCACCCGTCCGTTCGCGTTCGAGGGACGGCGCCGGTCGGTGCAAGCCGACCAAGGCATCACGCGCCTCAAGGAGAAGGTCGACACGCTGATCGTCATCCCGAACGACCGGTTGCTCACCGTGTCGAACGAGAAGACGTCGGTGCTCAACGCGTTCAAGATGGCCGACGAGGTGCTGCTGCAGGGCGTGCAGGGCATCACCGACCTCATCACGACACCGGGGCTCATCAACACCGACTTCGCGGACGTGAAGATGATCATGACGAACGCGGGTTCCGCGCTCATGGGCATCGGCTACGCGAGCGGCGACGACCGCGCGCTGGTTGCCGCCCGCAGCGCGATCTCGAGCCCGTTGCTCGAGGCCGCGATCGACGGCGCGCGCGGCATCCTCCTGAA
Source organism: Acidimicrobiales bacterium (assembly GCA_035497855.1). Taxonomy (GTDB): domain Bacteria; phylum Actinomycetota; class Acidimicrobiia; order Acidimicrobiales; family DATKAS01; genus DATKAS01. Next base: position 2,647 of record DATKAS010000513.1, on the reverse strand, counting down.
CATCTCGGGCGGCAGCGACCTCGGCCTGTTCGAGGTGAACGCGGCGGCCGAGGTGATCCATGGCGTCGCACATCCCGATGCGAACATCATCTTCGGCGCGGTCATCGACGACGAGATGGGTGACGAGGTACGCGTCACGGTGATCGCCGCCGGCTTCGAGCGGTGGGACGGCCAGCGCGAGCGGGTGCGCGTCGATCGCCTGTCGTCGTCCGACGAGGGCGGGGCTGATCTGTTCCCGGCGGACGACGACCTCATGGGGAGCGATGACGACTTCGACGTCCCGTCGTTCCTGAAGTAGGTGCCGGGCCCAGCCCTCGAGCTCCGGGCGGGCGCACGCGCTGCGCACGTCGTCGCCACCTCGGTCGAGGACGGCGACCTCGCGATCGCGACGCCGCCTGACGTCCTCGCGGCGCGCCGGCGCGCGGTCGTCGACCTCCCCTGGACCTGGATGAAGCAGGTGCACGGCGCAACCGTCGTGCGGGTCGACCACCCGGGGGAGGGCGCCGGCCGCGAGGCCGACGCCGCGGTCACCGCGATCCCCGGCGCCGCACTCGCCGTGCAGGTCGCGGACTGCGCCCCGGTCGCCCTCGTGGGAAGCGACGCCGTCGCGGTCGCGCACGTCGGGTGGCGCGGGTTGGTTGCCGGCACCCTCGCGGCGACCGTCCAGGCGATGGGAATGGGGAGCATCCGTGCTGTCGTCGGTCCGTGCATTCACGCAGAGTGCTACGAGTTCGGCGCCGAAGCGCTGGCGGCCGCGGAGGCGGCGGCGGGCCCGCGGGTGCGGAGCTGCACGAGCTGGGGCACGCCAGCACTCGACCTCGTCGCCGGCATCGGGGAACAGCTCCGCTCGTGCGGCGTCGAGGTCCTCGCTTCGCCGTGGGACGTCTGCACCGCGTGCACGCCCGGGTACTGGTCGCACCGCGCGCGTGGCGACACGCAGCGACAAGCGATGGTCGTGTGGATGACAGAGCCGTGAGCGAGCACCTCGAAGCGTCGATCGCGCGCCTTCGCGACCGCCTCGAGCGAGCGGGGCGCGATCCCGCGTCGGTGACGGTGATCGCGGTGACGAAGGGCTTCGACGTCGACGTCGTGAAGGATGCGCTCTCGGTCGGTCTCTTCGACCTCGGCGAGAACTACGCGCAGGACATGCGCGCGAAGGTCGACGCGCTCGGGCCCGCGGAGCGAGCACAGGCGCGCTGGCACTTCATCGGCCGGCTCCAGACGAACAAGGTGCGCCTCATCGCGGCCGACGTCGCGCTCTGGCAGTCGGTCGATCGCTCGTCCGTGGCCCGCGAGATCGCGAAGCACGCGCCTGGTGCCGCCGTGCTCGTCCAGGTGAACACATCGGACGAGCCGCAGAAGGGCGGTTGCGCGCCCGCGGACGTCTCGCGGCTGGTCGGGGAGTGCCGCGAGCTCGGGCTGTCGGTGAGTGGGCTCATGTGCGTCGGTCCGGCGGACGCGCCGAGCGCGGCTCGCACCGCGTTCCGACTGCTCGGGTCGCTCGCCGACGATCTCGGCCTACGCGAACGGTCGATGGGAATGTCGGACGACCTCGAGATCGCGCTCGGGGAGGGCTCGACCATGGTGCGGGTGGGCACGGCGCTGTTCGGCAGCCGTCCCGCTCCGCCGGGCGCGCGCCGGTAACCTGGCCGGTCAAGGAGGCGAAGATGGCTTCGATGTGGCGACGGGCGATGCTCTACCTGGGTCTCGGGCCCGACGACGAGTACGAAGAGTTCGAAGAGCACGCCGTCGACGTCCCCGCGCCCGCCGGAGGCTCGAGGTCCGCGACGAACCGCACGACCGCACCCGACCCCGCCGCCTCGGGCTCGGTGCGCACGATGTCCCGCGAGACCACCGAAGCCCCGGCGGTCACCATCCGGCCTCGTTCCTCGCAGTCGGCCGTCAACCTCGTCGCGGCGCAGCCTCCGGCCAAGCCGTACGTGGTGATCCCCGGCTCGTTCAAGCAGGCCCAGGAGGTCGCGGACCGGTTCAAGGACGGCCAGCCGGTGATCGTCAACCTGCAGAGCGCGGACCGGGAGCTCGAGCGGCGACTCATCGACTTCGCGAGCGGCCTCTGCTATGGGCTTGGCGGGAAGATGGACAAGGTCGCCGTGCACGTGTACCTGTTGACGCCGCACGACGTCGAGGTCTCGGCGGAGGAGCGGCAGCACATCCAGGAGCACGGGCTCCGGGACTGACTCTCGGGGTCCCGCCTTGGACATCCTCTGCACGATCGTCAACGTCTACATCTTCGTGATCCTCGGGCGGATCATCTTGTCGTGGTTCCCTCGGTCGTCCGGGATCATCGGCACGATCGGCGACGTCCTGTTCGGTCTGACCGAGCCCGTCCTCGGGCCCGTCCGCCGGCTGATGCCGATGATCGCCGTCGGGGGCATGGGGCTCGACCTGTCGCCGATCATCGTGCTGCTCGTCCTCCAGATCGTCGTGAAAGGGCTGATCCTTCGCTGCGGCGCGTGAGCCCGGTGGGCCGGGAGTCAAGCCGGCCGGCGATCGTGCCGATGCTCGGGGGTCGGGCGGATGCCCGGCCGGCAGGAGGCTCATCGGTACAGTGATCCCCATGGAGCTCACCCCGAAGGTGTTCGACGACGTCGAGTTCCGCGAGCGGTTCCGGGGATACGACCCCGAT
>DATKAS010000512.1:0-9033 GCA_035497855.1 Acidimicrobiales bacterium | reverse complement strand
CGTCCCCGATGCGGGAACCGCCAGGCCGATCTCGATCATCGCCTGCTTGAAGCGCTCCCGATCCTCGGCGGTGGCGATCGCCTCCGCGTTCGCACCGATGAGCTCGACCCCATCGCCGCCGACGATCCCTCGCTCCGCGAGCGCCATCGCGAGGTTCAAGGCGGTCTGGCCACCGAGCGTCGGAAGCACCGCATCGGGCTGCTCACGCTCGATGATCTTGGTGAGCACCTCAGGCGTGAGCGGCTCGACGTACGTGCGATCCGCGAACTCGGGGTCGGTCATGATCGTGGCCGGGTTCGAGTTCGCGAGGACGATGCGGTAGCCCTCTGCGCGCAGCACGCGACATGCCTGCGTGCCCGAGTAGTCGAACTCACATGCCTGCCCGATCACGATCGGGCCGCTGCCGATGATGAGGATCGTCTCGAGGTCGGTTCGCTTCGGCATCAGGCCGCCCCGACCATCAGCTTGCGGAACTCCTCGAACAAGTACCGCGCGTCGTGCGGGCCAGGTCCGGCCTCGGGGTGGTACTGCACGCTGAAGGCGGGGACCTCGCGGCACCGGATCCCCTCGACGACGCCGTCGTTCAGGTTGACGTGGGTGACGTCCGCGCCGTCGAGGCCATCTGCCTCGACGGCGAAGTTGTGGTTCTGGCTCGTGATCTCGACCCGGCCGGTGGCGAGGTGGCGGACGGGGTGGTTCCCGCCGTGATGCCCGAACGGCAGCTTGAACGTGCGCGCGCCCAGCGCCGCAGCGAGCAGCTGATGACCGAGGCAGATCCCGAACACCGGCACCTGGCCGAGCAGGGCCTCGATCTCACCGGATGCATACGGGACCGCGGCCGGATCGCCTGGCCCGTTCGAGAGGAAGACGCCGTCGGGCTTCCTCGCCAGCACCTCCACCGCGGTGGTCGACGCCGGGACGACGTCCACGGTTGCGAGCTCGCCGAGATGGCGCAGCATCGTCGCCTTGATGCCGAAGTCGTAGGCGACCACGCGGAACGGCCCACTCCCGAACGAGTACGGGGCCGCGCACGTGACCTCGGCGACGAGGTCGAGGCCGTCGGTGCCGGGTTCCGCCTTCGCCGCCGCGAGCAGCTCGGCCTCGGATGCGGTGCCGAACGCGCCGGGCATCGCGCCTGCGTCACGGATGTGGCGCGTCAACCTCCTCGTGTCGACGCCCGTGATGCCCGCGACACCTGTGCGCACGAGGAACTCGTCGAGGCTCTCACTCGCGCGCCAGCTGCTCGGTCGATCGTTGAAGTCGCGCACGACCACTCCGCGGCAGAACGGACGCCGGCTCTCCTCGTCGAGCGCCGTCGCGCCGTAGTTGCCGATGTGGGGGTACGTGAAGCTGATGATCTGGCCGGCATACGACGGGTCGGTGATGACCTCCTGGTAGCCGGACAGCACCGTGTTGAAGACGACCTCGCCGCTCGACACGGCCGCGAGCGCGCCGATCGCCTCGCCTTCGAACACCGAGCCGTCGGCCAGCACGAGCAGCGCGTCCGGCCGTGCCGAGCTCATCGCTGCGCCTCACCGTCGACGACGACGGCTTCGCCGTTCAGCAGGGTGTGCCGAACACGGCCCTTCAGCTTCCGTCCCGCATAGGGCGTGTTGCGGCTGCGACTCGCCAGCGCGGCGGGGTCGACGACCCACTCCGTCGACGTGTCGATCACACAGAGGTTGGCCGCATAGCCGGGAGCGATCGGCCCGCCGTGGGTGCCCGAGAGACCGGCGATCGCGGCAGGCTGCCAGGACATCAGCGCGAGCACGAGCTCGATCGGAAGATCGAGCTCGGTGAGCGCGAGGCCCAGCGCCGTCTCGAGGCCGAGCATGCCGGGTGGTGCCTGATCGAACGGTTGCTCCTTGGCTTCCTGGGCGTGCGGCGCGTGGTCGGTCGCGATCGCGTCCAGCGCGCCGTCGGCGAGGCCGGCACGAACCGCGATGACGTCCGCGTTCGTGCGCAAGGGCGGGTTCACCTTGAACACGGGGTCGAAGGACGCGCACTCGGCGTGGGTGAGCGTGAAGTGGTGCGTCGTGGCTTCTGCGGTGACCCGCAGTCCGTTCGCGCGAGCTGCCCGCACCATCGCGATCGACCCTGCGCACGACAGGTGCTGGAAATGCACGGGCGCGCCCGTGAGCCGGGCCAGCGCGATGTCGCGCATCACCATGAGCTCTTCGGCTTCGGCGGGCTGCCCCGCGATGCCGAGCCGGCTCGACCACTCGCCTTCGTGCATCTGCCCGCCCGCAGCAAGGGTCTCGTCCTCGCAGTGCTGTGCGAGCGTGATCCCGAGGTCGGCGGCGTACTCGAGCGCCCGGCGCATCAGCGCGCTGTCCTGCACCCCGCGACCGTCGTCGGTGAACAGGCGCACGCCGAGGTCGGCCATCTCGGCCATCGGGGCGAGGTGCTCCCCCGCCCTCGAGATCGTGATCGCGCCGGCAACACGGACGTCGCAGAGGCCGGCCTTCGCACCGAGGTCGAGCACCTCGTGCACGACGGCGGCACAGTCGATCGCGGGCTCGGTGTTGGGCATCGCGACCACCGCGGTGTAGCCCCCGAGCGCTGCCGCGCGCGACCCGCTCTCGACGGTCTCGGCCTCTTCACGTCCCGGTTGACGAAGGTGGGTGTGGAGATCGACGAGGCCCGGTGCCACGACGCAACCCGACGCGTCGAGCACGTGGCTGCCGTCGAGCTCGGTGCCGACCGCGGCGATGCGACCGTCGTCACCGATGGCCACGTCTGCGAGGCGACTGCCGGTCGCGTCGACGACACGACCGCCCTTCAGCACGAGCTCAGCCAAGGTCGGCTCCCGCGCCGAGCAGCTGGTACAGGATCGCCATCCGCATCGCGACGCCGTTGCGCACCTGCTGTGTGATCACCGCGCGTGGCAGGTCGGCGACGTCGGCTGCGATCTCGACGCCGCGGTTCATGGGCCCCGGGTGCATCACCAGCGCGTGCTCGGGCAGGCGCGCGACGCGCGTGCGGTCGAGGCCGAAGCGGGTGCTGTACTCGCGCAAGGACGGCACGAGGGCTTCCTGCTGCCGCTCGAGCTGCATCCGCAGCAGGTAGACGACGTCGCACTTCGGGAGCACCTCGTCGAGCTCGCTCGTGACGTCGACGCCCCATCCCTCGAGGCTCGGTGGCAACAAGGTGCGAGGTGCCACCAACGTGACGCGGGCGCCGAGTGCCGTGAGGGCGAGCACGTTCGACCGAGCCACGCGCGAGTGCTTGATGTCGCCGACGATCGCGACGTGCAGATCCGAGATGGGCCGGTCGAGCTCCTGGCGGATCGTGTAGCAGTCGAGCAGGGCTTGGGTGGGGTGCTCGTGCCAGCCGTCGCCCGCGTTGATCACCGAAGCCTCGACCCAGCTCGCGACCTGCCACGGCACGCCGGACGACTTGTGACGCACGACGATCGCGTCGACGCCCATCGCCTCGATCGTCTCGACCGTGTCGCGCAGCGACTCGCCCTTGTTCACCGACGACGAGCCGACGCTGAACGACATCGTGTCCGCGGACAGCCGCTTCGCCGCGGTTTCGAACGACAGCCGCGTGCGCGTCGAGTCCTCGTAGAAGAGCGACACGACCGTGCGCCCACGGAGCGCAGGCACCTTCGGGATCGGGCGCTCGCTCACCTCGACGAACGAGTCGGTGAGGCGGAGAAGGTCGTCGATGCCGTCCTTCCCGAGGTCCGCGATCGACAGGAGGTGCTTCATTTCCGCATCTCCCCGAGGTGGACGCCGTCCGGGCTCACGTCGACCATCTCGTCGCGCCGCGTCGGCAGGTTCTTGCCGACGTAGTCCGGACGGATCGGCAGCTCGCGATGCCCGCGGTCGACCATCACGGCGAGCTGAATCGATCGTGGCCGGCCGTAGTCGTTGAGCGCGTTGAGCGCGGCGCGGATCGTGCGCCCCGTGAAGAGCACGTCGTCGACGAGGACGACAGTCGCGCCGTCGAGCGGGAACGGGATGTCGGTCACCGCCTCGGGCAGCACGGGCCGGATGCCGATGTCGTCGCGGTAGAACGCGACGTCGAGCGTGCCCAGCGGCACCCTCATGGCCGTGATGTCTTGGAGCGCGATCTGATGGATCGCCTCGACGAGGCGCTCGGCGAGCGGCACCCCACCGGTCTGCAGGCCGATGATCGCGACGTTGTCGAGGCCGTGGTTGCGCTCGATCACCTCGTGGGCGATGCGCACGGTCGCCCGGGACACGTCGTCCGCGTCCATGACCCGCTTGTGAGGAACGAAAACGCCCCCGAACGGGGGCGTGATCCTGCGTTCCCTCTCAGCCACTCGCGGTCTCCTGCCGTTCGGGCCTCACAGGACCCGCTTCACGGTCAGGACGCGACCCTAGCAGCGGGCGCCCGCCCCCTCCGCTCGAGATTGATGATTCGGGGTGCGCATACCGCGCTCGAATCATCAATCTCGGGGCGGGCGGAGCTCGTGAGCCAGCCTGGAGAGGACGCCGTTCACGAAGCGGCCGGAGTCGTCGGTCGAGAACCGGGACGCGAGCTCGACAGCTTCGTTGATGATCACCGCCGTGGGCGTCTCGGGCTCGTGCAGGAGCTCGTAGCACCCGACCCGCAGCAGTGCGCGGTCGAGCGCGGGCATGCGCGCGACGGTCCACCCTCGTGACACCGCACCGATCCGCTCGTCGAGGTCGGCGACCGTGTCACCGACTCCCCGGACGAGGTCCGCGGCGAATGGGTCTGGAGGGACGGGCAGCGCCGTGACGATCTCCGCGGGCTCGACCCCTTTCACCTCTGCCTCGTACAGCAACGCCAACGCTCGCTCGCGCGCCTCACGGCGACGCTCGACGGAGATCGCCGGATCGCTCACACCGTCACGCCTCAAACCCTGGTCAGGTACTCGCCGCTACGAGTGTCGACCTTGATGCGGTCGCCGATGTTGACGAACAGCGGCACCTGCACCGTGATCCCGGTCTCGAGCGTCGCCGGCTTGCGGGCGCCCGACACACGGTCACCTTGGATGCCGGGCTCGGTCTCGGTGACCTTCAGCTCCACCGATGCGGGGATGTCGACACCGATGATCTCGCCCTCGTACATGGCGAGGACCGCGTTCGCCGACTCGACGAGGTAGCCCGCCGCGTTCCCGAGCGCGGCAGGCGCGACGTGCAGCTGGTCGTAGCTCTCGGTGTCCATGAACACGTACTCGTCGGCCTCGCGGTAGAGGAACTGCATCTCGCGCTTGTCGACGATCGCCTGCTCGACGCGCTCGGCGGCACGGAACGTGCGCTCGATCACAGCGCCCGTGCGGGCGTTCTTCAGCGTGGTCCTCACGAACGCCCCGCCCTTGCCCGGCTTGACGTGCTGGAAGTCGACGACGGTGAACAGCCCGTTGTCGAGCTGCAGGGTGATCCCGTTCTTGAGGTCGTTGGTGGTGATGGCAGGCATGGCGTCTCTCAGGTCCTTCAGAAACCGGTTCAGATCACGGTGAGCTTGGGGGCGTGCGTCAGCGGCTGGCATCCGTCCGAGGTCACCAAGACGGTGTCCTCGATGCGCACCCCACCGTGGTCGGGAAGGTACACGCCAGGCTCCACCGTCACCACGTTGCCCACGACGAGGGTGTGGTCCACGGTCGATGCGACGCGGGGATGCTCGTGGATCTCGAGCCCGAGCGCGTGGCCGGTCGGGTGGGTGAACGCGTCGCCCCATCCGGCGGCCGCGATGACGTCCCTCGCCGCTGCGTCGACAGCCGACACCGCGACGCCCGCCCTTACCGCCGCGACTCCCGCCCGTTGGGCCTCCCCGACCACCGCCAGCATGCGGGCGTGCGTCGACGAGGGCTCGCCGATCGAGAACGTGCGCGTCATGTCGGAGCAGTAGCCGTCGACCTTCGCACCGAAGTCGATGACGACGAGGTCGCCCTCGCCGATCACCCGCGAGCCCGGCCGGGCATGAGGCTTCGCACCGTTCGGACCCGACCCGACGATCGTCTCGAACGACGTGCCCTCCGCGCCGCGCCGGCGGATCTCGGTGTCGAGCTCGAGAGCGAACGCCTGCTCGGTCGGCCGAAGGCGCAACATGGGGAGGATCGCCGCGAGCGATTCGTCGGCGATCGCCGCAGCGAGGGTGATGCGAGCGATCTCGCCGTCGTCCTTCACCTGGCGCTCGCGGTCGATCAACCCTTCGGTGGGGACGAGCTCCGCGTCAGGGAACCACTCCGCCGCGAACGCGCGCTGCTGCGCCCAGGTGACACCGTCGGCCTCGAGGGCGAGGCGCTGGATGCTGCGAGCGTGGGCCCTCAGCACGTCGCGCTGTGCCGCCATCGACAGCTCGATCTCGATCGTCGCAACGACGCCGGCGGCCGAGAGCTGGTCACGAGCTTGCTCGCCGTAGCGTCCGTCCGAGACGAAGATCAGGTCTTCGGGCATCACGAGCAGGAGCGCAGCGGATCCGGTGAAGCCCGTGAGCCAACGGATGTTGACGAGCCGAGTGACGAGCAACGCGTCGCAGCCGGCGTGTGCGATCGCATCGCGCACGCGCGAGAGCCTCGCTCCCCGATCCATCCTCGGGAGGGCGCTCACGGCTTCGCGACGCCGAGCAGCTCCGCGACCGCGAGCGCTGCCAATCGATAGCCGCTGCCGCGGAATCCCACGATCGAGCCGTTCACCACCGGCGCGAGCACCGAGGTGTGCCGCCACTCCTCCCGCGCGTACGGGTTCGACAGGTGCAGCTCGACCTTCACACCCTCGAACGTCACCAGCGCGTCATGGAGGGCCCACGAGTAGTGCGTGAACGCGCCCGCGTTGATGATGATCGCGGCGGCTCGCCCGCGCGCGCCGTGGATCGCGTCGATGAGCTCGCCTTCGTGGTTGGACTGCAGGTGCTCGAGCGTGAGACCGTGCTTCTCGGCCTCTGACCGGCAGGTCGCCGCGTGATCGTCGAGCGTCTCCTTGCCGTAGACGTGCGGCTCTCGCTGCCCGAGCAGGTTGAGATTCGGCCCCGACAGCAACAGCACGAGGTTCGACGCCTTCTTGCGAGCAGTCATGTCAGTGCCTCCTCATCGCAGTGCCTCCAGCGCGGCGACGAGGTCGCTGCGATCGATCCCTCGCACGACCTCGAGGCCCCGGGGGCCGTCGAGCACGAACGTGACCGCGCCGAGAGCCTTCTTGTCGCGGCCCATCAGCGTGATCAGCTCGTCGGTGTCCGCCTCTGGCGGCAGGCTCTCGGGCAGCTCGTAGGCCTCGACGACCGCGCGGTGCTCCTCGACTCGCCCGACGTCGATGCGCCCGAGACGATGCGCGACCTCGGCGGCGTACACGAGTCCGATGCCCACCGCCTCGCCGTGACGCAGGTCGTAGCGGCCCGCGGTCTCGAGCGCGTGCGCGAGCGTGTGGCCGTAGTTCAGGAGCGCGCGGCCTTCGGCCTCGCGCTCGTCGTCGGCAACGACTGCGGCTTTGATCTCGACGCAGCGCGCGATGCGCTCCTCGATGGGGAGGGCCATGAGGTCGTCGCCGGTGAGAAAGTGGTACTTCGCCATCTCGCCGCAGCCGCTGCGCCACTCGCGTGGCGGCAAGGTCGCGAGCAGCTCGGTGTCACACAGCACCGCGGACGGCTGCCAGTACGCACCGACGAGGTTCTTCCCTTCCGGGAGGTTGACGCCGGTCTTGCCACCGATCGCGGCGTCGACCATGCCCAGGAGCGTGGTGGCCACGTGCACGACGGGGATGCCACGGTGGTACACGGCGGCCGTGAAGCCGCCGACGTCGGTGACCAGCCCGCCGCCGACGGCGACGAGGCAGTCACCCCGGTTCAGGCCCCACCGGGACAGCTCGCGGCAGAGCTGCTCGATCGACGCGAGCGACTTCGCGTCCTCACCTTCGCCGAGCAGGAAGAGCTTGTGCTCGACGCCGGGATCGACCTCGACGCCGATGCTGGCCTGCGTCACGACCGCGACCTTGCCGACGCCCGGCGGGAGGACGGCGGCGAGCTCGTTCCGCGCGCCGGGGCCGACGAGGACGTCGTACGACCGCTGTGCGAGCGCGACGCGGACGGTCAGCACGACGGCACCGCAGCGAGCACAGCGTCGGCCACCTCGTCGGGAGACAGATCGTCGACGTCGACGACGATGTCCGCGACCTCTCGGTACAGCGGCTCACGATCGACAGCCATCTTCGCGAGCACACCCGCAGGGTCGTGCTCGAGCAAGGGACGGTGATCCCCGGTCGCGGCGCGCGCGACGAGCGCGGCGGGATCGGCTCGCAACCACACGACGCAGAGGTTCGACCGCTCGAGCATCTGGCGATTCGCCGCGGCGAGCACGACGCCGCCTGCCGCCGCGACCACCGAGTGCCCCGGTGCGTCGAGCGCGTCACGCAGCGCGTCGGTCTCGAGCACGCGGTACGCGGGCTCGCCGTCGCTCTCGAAGATCTCTCGCACCGTGCGTCCGGTGCGCTCCTCGACCTCGGCGTCGCTGTCGACGAGCGGCCACCCGAGGCGCGCCGACAGACGCTTGCCGACGGTCGTCTTGCCAACGCCCATCAGGCCGACGAGGACGAGGTGGTCACAGGCCGGAGACATACCCGTCGCGGTTGCGGACGACCTCCGCCATCGAGTCGCCTCCGAACTTTCGGAGCGCCTCGTTCGCGAGCACCAGTGACACCATCGTCTCCGCGACGACTCCCATCGCCGGCACTGCGGTGACGTCGGTGCGCTCCTTGAACGACACGGTCTCTTCCTTCGTCACGACATCGACGGTCTTCAGCACGGGGCGGTTCAACGTCGCGAGTGGCTTCATGTACGCCCGCACCACGATGACCTCGCCGGTGGACATGCCCCCTTCGATCCCGCCCGCCAGGGTCGATTCACGGCGGTAGGAACCCGAGTCGGCGTCCCATGTGATCGGGTCGTGAGCGGCCGAGCCCCGTCGACTCGCGACCTCGAAGCCGTCACCGATGACGACGCCCTTCACTGCTTGGATGCTCATGATCGCCTGCGCCAGCAACGAGTCGAGCTTTCGATCCCAGTGCACGTGGCTGCCCAGACCGACGGGCACGCCGTACGCGAGCA
>DATKAS010000511.1:0-2788 GCA_035497855.1 Acidimicrobiales bacterium | reverse complement strand
CCACTCACGATCGCTGCTGCTCCCTTGATGTCCATGGGCGGGCAGCCTAGGTGCGGGCGTCTGCGAGCTGCGAAGCCACCGCGCTCACATACGAGACGAGCTCGTCGTCCCTCAGCGCCGCACCCCGAGCTGCGCATCGGTCGTAGTCATCACCGATCGCGTCGCGGATGCGTCTGACCGCATCCTGGAGAGATGCTCCGAGCGTGAGCTCGAACAGCGCGGCATCGCGCGTCGCTCCTTCGACGATCGCTGCTGCCTCCCAAGACCGACAATCGGCGAGCGCGACCACGGCTGCCCGTCCGAACTCACGAAGGTGCACGTGGCTGCCGACCCGCAAGTAGTGCGCGAGCACCTCCGAGTAGCGGCCGACGCTCTCGGACGGATTGTCTTGCGCCTCGGCCGCGGCCAACGCCATCAGCGCGAATCCCTGGACGAGCGTCGCTCCGACGGCCGCCGCGAGGTCGACGGCGGCACGCTGGTACTCCGCGGCCATACGCGGGTCGGTGGACACGAGCAACATGCCAGCGACGTGAAGGGCCAACGCGTGGGCACTCACGCTGCCCGTCTTGGTTCGCCCCAGCACCTCGAGCGCGGCGTCGAGGTCGGGGCCCTCGACAGCCGACTTCAGGAGCAGGTACGTCGCCATCCGTTGGAGGTCGCCGTACGAGTCGAGCCGAGGCGGGTCGCCGACGGAGGCCTTCGCCGCCGAGAGGCTCTCGTCGAGGCGAGCGAGGAAGACGAGCGCCCCGGCCCGATGCTCCTGCACCTCACGCCACCGGTCTGAACCCTCGACGACGAGGTCGAGGCCACTGTCGGCCAGCGCGAGGGCACGCGTCAGATCGCCACGCTGCCAAGCGCCACGGCTCGCCAGGAGCAGCGCGTCGAGGTGAAGCGGATGTCGGGCTGCGCCCTCGAGTGCCAGTGACGCGTCAGCCCACGACCAGGCCTCGGCCCACACGTGGCTCACGGCGTAGCCCCTGAGGGGCGAGACGAGGCGGAGACACAAGTCCAGGTCTCTTTGCGCCAGCGCGAACGCGAATGCCGCGCGCAGGTTGTCGCGCGCACTGTCGAGGGCGATGACCGCTCGGAGCTCGTCACTCGTCTCGAGCTGAGGAGCCAGCCGGTGGACGACGGCCGCATAGTGCTCGGCGTGACGGCGCGCGGTCTCGTCCACACCGCCCTCGGCCGCCAGCTTCTCGGCCGCGTACTGGCGCAGCGGTTCGAGCATGCGGAATGGCGCCACACCTGAAGGGTCGGCGAGCACCATCGACTTGTCGACGAGCGCTGCGACGCGATCCATCGAGTCGCCGTGCCCCTCGTCGTCGATCACCGCGCCGACCGCGTCGAGATCGAACCGTCCAGCGAACACAGAGAGGCGCGCGAAGGCCGACCGCTCCTCTTCGTTCAACAGACTCCAGCTCCAGTCGATCGCGGCTCGTACCGTCGCGTGCCGCTCGATGCGGCCACGACGACCCGACGTGACGACATCCACGTGGTCCTGGAGACGTTGGGCGATCTCCGCGGCCGGCAACATGCGCACCATCGCGGCGGCGAGCTCGATCGCTAGCGGGATCCCGTCGAGCCGGCGGCAGATCTCGCGAACGACCTCGTCCTCACCGACCACGAAGCCCGGAGCGGCCGCGTCGGCGCGGGCGAGGAACAGCTCGATGGCCTCGGTCTCGATGTCGAGCGACGGCACTCCGAGGGTCCGCTCTCCCTCGACCGCCAGCGGCTCGCGGCTCGTGGTGAGGATCGAAAGCGAGCCACAGGAGTGGAGCAGGTCGACCGTCAGCGCGGCGACACCGTCGAGGACGTGTTCGCAGTTGTCGAACACGAGCAGCAGGTCGCGTCCTCCGATGGCGCTGATGAGCGCCTGCCGGGGCGACGCGCCCGGGCCGAGGGACAGCCCCACTGCCGCGACGACGATGAGGTCGACGTCCGCGCTCGACTGTGCTGACGCGAGCTCGACCAGCCAGACGCCGCCCGCCAGACCAGGCGCGAGGGCTCTTCCCGCCGCCACCGCCAACCGTGTCTTGCCCACCCCTCCGGGCCCGGTGAGCGTGACGAGGCGCGACTCCCCGACGGCAGCGCGGACCTGTTCGATCGAGGCGGCGCGCCCCACGATCGGTGACAGATCGGCAGGAAGGTTGCCGTCGGGTGCGAGCGCGCGGAGCGAGGGAAAGGCAGCGTCGATGCCGGTCGCAACGACCTGCCACACCTGCTCGGGCTCGGGGAAGTCACGCAGTCCGACCCGTCCGAGATCGAGAAGTGACACACCGTCGACCGGTGCCTCGGAGAGCAGCACGCGGGCGGCGCTCGACACCAGCACCTGCCCGCCGTGCGCCGCGCCCATGAGGCGCGCGCACCGGCTCAACGAGAGCCCGAACCAGTCGTCGCCACGTCGATGCGCAGTGCCTGCGTGGATCGCTACTCGAACTCGCAACGCAGGTCCGTCGTCCCAGTCGGCCGCGACGAGCGCCCGCTGCACGTCGACTGCCGCGGCGACCGCGTCGGCGACCGACGGGAACGTCGCGCAGAGCCCGTCACCGGTGTGCTTGAACTCGATCCCACCGTGAGCCGCCAGGGCTTCGCGCAACAGCCCGTCGTGACGCTCGAGCGACCGGACCATGCGTGGGCTCGTCGCCCACGCACGCGTCGAGCCCTCGACATCGGTGAACAGGAGGACGACCGTCTCCACTGACGGACTCTACGGTCGAGAGACGCGATAGAGCACGTGGGGCTTGACTCGATGCCCGTCTGGGACGTTGGGATGGTCGAAGTTGTCGGC
>DATKAS010000510.1:0-2088 GCA_035497855.1 Acidimicrobiales bacterium | reverse complement strand
CGGCTCCCGATGACCGACACGCTCACCACCGAACGAACGATCTCCTACGTCGGCGCGTTCACCGAAGCGGTGAAGCTCGAGATGGAAGGTGACCCGACGGTGTTCATCGCCGGAGAGGACGTCGGCGCCCACGGCGGTGTCTTCCACACGTTCGACGGCGTGCAGGAGAGGTTCGGCGAGCGTCGTGCGGTCGACACGCCGATCAGCGAGCAGGCGATCATCGGCCTCGGCATCGGCGCGGCGGTCACGGGCCTGCGTCCGATCGTCGACCTGATGTTCATGGACTTCACGCTCGTCGCTGCGGACCAGCTCGCGAACCAGGCGGCGAAGCTCAAGTACATGTTCGGTGGCGAGGCGAAGCTGCCACTGACGATCACGACGACGGGCGGTGCCGGCTTGTCCGCCGCCGCGCAGCACAGCCAGAGCCTGGAAGCAGTGTTCTGCCACATCCCCGGCATCAAGGTCGTCTACCCGTCCGATGCGTACGACGTGAAGGGCCTCCTCGCCGCGTCGGTGCGCGAGGACAACCCCACACTGTTCGTGCTCCACAAGAGGATGCTCGGCCAGAAGGGCGTCGTGCCCGAGGAGCGCTACGAGATCCCGCTCGGCCACGCCGCGGTCAAGCGCGCCGGCAGCGACGTCACCGTGGTCTCGTGGGGGAAGACCGCCAACGACTGCCTCGCGGCCGCGGAGACCCTCGCGGAGGACGGCATCGACTGCGAGGTGGTCGACCTGCGCACGCTGTCGCCGCTCGACATCGACACCGTGGTGGCATCGGTGCGCAAGACCAACCGGGTGATCGTGGCCCACGAGGCGGTGCGGTTCGGCGGGTTCGGTGCCGAGGTCGCGGCCGAGATCCAGGAGTACGCCTTCGACTACCTCGATGCACCCGTCGGTCGGGTGGCTGCGCCGTACTCACCAGTTCCGTTCACCCCCGCACTCGAGAGCCGCTACGTGCCCGACGCCGCGCGCATCGCCGCCGGTATCCGCGACGCGATCGCGCGCCCGTTGCTCGGGGTCTGATCCGCCCCATGGGCGACGTCGGAGTCATCGTCAACCCATGGGCCGGGAAGGACGTTCGGCGTCTACACGCCCAAACCGGGCACACCGCCGACTCCGCGAAGGTCGGTGTCGTGCACCGCGTCGCGGCGGGGGCGTTGGCTGCGGGAGCGGCGCGCGTGCTCGTCGCCCGGGATGCCGGTCGCATCGCCGAGCGAGCGGCATCGGGGCTCGAGGGTGTCTCGATCGTCGACGGTCCCGGCACCGGATCCTCACTCGACACGAGGGTGGCCGCTGCGCAGCTCCGTGACGCGGGGTGCGACCTCGTCGTCGTGCTCGGAGGTGATGGAACGTGCCGCGACGCCGTCCTCGGCTGGCCCGAGCTCGCAATGATCCCGATCTCGACGGGCACGAACAACGTGTTCCCTTCGATCATCGACGCGACATCCGCGGGCACAGCGGCAGGCCTCGTCGCCAGCGGCGCGATCGCCGTGGGCGCGGTGCGCCGTCGAGCGAAGGTGCTCGACGTGGACGTGTGGCACGGCGACGCGTCGACCCACACGATCGCACTCGTCGATGTCGCGCTCATCGACGCTGCCGACGTCGGCGCTCGGGCTGTCGTCACGGCTTCGTCGGTGCGGGCAGTGGTAGCGGCGATCGCGAGCCCGGCGTCGACAGGGTTGTCTTGCATCGCCGGACGCGTGCACCCAGTCGGCCGTGATGACGACGGCGCCGTCGCGGTGTGGTTGGGATCGGGTGATCGGGAGGTGCGGGTGCCGCTGATGCCCGGGCGCTTCGACGTCGTCTCGGTCGGCCGAATCGACGAGGTCTCGGAAGGCACCGCTGTGCATCTCGACGGACCCGGTGTCCTCGCGTTCGACGGCGAGAGAGACCTCGTCCTCGGGCAATGGGCAACCGCGGCGATCACAGTGCGCCGCGCCGGGCCGTGGATCATCGACGTGGAGAGCACGTTGCGATGTGCCGCGGCGCTTCGGCTGTTCGACCTCGAGCCGGCCACCGACGTGGAGGCACATCGTGCCCACTGACGTCCCGATGCCCAAGCTCGGCCTCACGATGGAAGAGGCGACG
>DATKAS010000509.1:0-5888 GCA_035497855.1 Acidimicrobiales bacterium | reverse complement strand
CACCGCGATCGGCGAGGCCGTGTTCTCGGCGCTCGATGCGATCAACTCGACCGACCAGAGCAACGGCACCGACGGCGCGGCGTCGACCGCCCCGCCGACCACCGACGCGCCGTCCAAGAACCCGGACGGCAAATTGAGCGGTGCGATCATCCTCTTGAGCGACGGAGAGACGACGCAGGGCCGGCCGAACGACCAGGCCGCGCAGGCAGCCTCTGCCGCCGGGGTCGCCGTGAACACGATCGCGTTCGGCACCGACGGCGGCGTCGTGACCGGCCCGGACGGCTCGCAGATCCCCGTGCCGGTGAACCGTGATGCGCTGAAGACCCTCGCCGACCAGACCGGCGGCACCTACTTCTCCGCGCTGAGCGGACCGCAGCTGAAGCAGATCTACGAAGACCTCGGAAAGTCCGTCGAGCACGAGACCGTGCACCACGAGATGACCGATTGGTTCACGTTCGCGGCCATGGCGTTGGCGCTCCTCGCCGGCGTCGGTTCGCTGATCTGGTTCAGCCGCCTGCCCTAAACGCACGGCCTCTCCGCGGCCGTCGGTCGTAGCCTCGGCGCCCATGGGTGTCGAAGTCCGCACGATCACCGAAGACGAGCTCCCGGCGTGGGGCGTCGCGCTGACTCGTGGCTTCATGCATGTGTCCGCGCCCGAGGGCGACGCCGAGTTCCGCCGCCAGATGCGCCACAACGATCGCAACTGGGCCGCGTTCGACGGCACAGCGATCGTGGGCACGTTGCGCTCCTTCCCGACGCCGTTGACGCTGCCAGGCGGGGCGACCGTCACGTCCGCTGCCCTCACTGCGGTGACGGTGTCCGCGACGCATCGTCGCCAGGGCTTGCTCACCCGCATGCTCACGGGCGATCTCGATGCGTCGGTCGAACGTGACGAGCCGGTCGGCATCCTCATCGCTGCCGAGTTCCCGATCTACGGCCGCTTCGGTTACGGCTCTGCCGCTGATCACAACATCTTGAAGCTCGACGTGTCGCGGACGCGCTGGTTGCGCGAAGCAGAGGGCATGGTCGAACTGGTGGACGAGGCGACCGCGCGACGCGAGGCGCCTGCGGTGTACGAGCGACATCGCGCGATGCAGCCGGGTTCGATCGGGCGCGACGACCGTTGGTGGGACATCGCATTGCGCGTGATCCCGTTCCCAGCGTTCCCCATCTCCGAGAAGTTCTGGGTGCTGTGCCGCGACAAGCGAGGGAAGGTCGTGGGCTACTGCTCGTACTCGGTCGAGGACCATTGGGTCGAACGTCGTCCCGACAGCACTGTGGTGGTCGGCGAGCTCGTCGCCGTCGACGACGCGGCCGCGTTGCGGATGTGGCAGTACCTCGCGCAGATCGACTGGGCGCGCACGGTGAGCGCGAACGATCGGTCGGTCGACGATCCGCTGCACTGGCAGCTCGTCGACGGGCGTGCGGTCCGCGCGTTCGAACGCAGTGACTTCTTGTGGGTGCGGCCGCTCGACGTCCCCGCGTTCCTCGGCGCGCGCCGCTATCCCGTCGAGGGCAAGGTGACGCTCGAGGTCGTCGACGACTTGGGTTACGCGAGCGGACGCTTCACCCTCGAGGGTGGCCCCGACGGCGCGACGTGCACCAAGGCACGAACCCGTCCGGACATCGCGCTGTCAGCGTCGGCGCTCGGCGCCGTGTCGCTCGGCGGCACGTCGCTCTCGACGCTCGCTCGCGCCGGCCAGGTCGACGAGCACAAGGCCGGCGCGGTGATGCGGGCCGATGCGCTGTTCCGGTGGAGTCGAGCCCCCTGGTGCAACACGTGGTTCTGACCGTCCGCCTAGCCTTCCCCGCATGACCCCTGCCGATCGCCCGACCATCCAGCCTCCCGTGGTGCAGCCCGTCGAGGGCCGCCTCGGCGTGCTCACGGTCGGCATGGGCGCCGTCGCGAGCACGCTCGTCGCGGGCGTCGAGCTGACCAAGCGCGGGATGGGGGAGCCGATCGGGTCGCTCACGCAGATGGGCACGATCCGTCTCGGCAAGCGCACCGAGCACAACGTGCCGCTCATCAAGGACTTCGTGCCGCTCGCGAGCCTCGACGACCTCGTGTTCGGCTGCTGGGACCCGTTCCCCGATGACGCCTACGTCGCCGCGCAGCGCGCGGGCGTGCTCGATGCCGGGAGGCACCTCGAGACGGTCGCGGAGGCGCTCCGCGAGGTGCGGCCGATGAAGGCCGCGTTCGACCCGCGGTACGTGAAGCGGCTCGACGGTCCGAACGTGAAGGACAACATGAAGAAGCGGGCCGCGCTCGAGGGGCTGCGCGAAGACATCAACCGCTTCAAGGAGGAGCATCAGCTCGAGCGCGTCGTGATGATCTGGTGCGGCTCTACCGAGATCTTCCTCGAGCCGAGTGCCGCGCACATGGACCTCGACTCGTTCGAGAAGGCGATCGACAACGACGACCTCACGATCGCTCCTTCGATGCTCTACGCGTACGCCGCGCTTCAGGAAGGTGTGCCGTTCATCAACGGCGCCCCGAACCTCACCGTCGACATCCCGGTGCTCGAGCAGTACGCGGTCGAGCACCGGCTCCCGATCTGCGGCAAGGACTTCAAGACGGGCCAGACGCTGATCAAGAGCGTGCTCGCACCGATGTTCAAGGCCCGCATGCTCGGCGTCTCCGGCTGGTACTCGACGAACATCCTCGGCAACCGCGACGGCGAGGTGCTCGACGACCCCGACTCTTTCAAGACGAAGGAGGAGTCGAAGCTCGGGGTGCTCGAGCACATTCTCGAGCCCGAGCGCTACCCGCAGCTCTACGGCGACGTGTACCACAAGGTGCGCATCAACTACTACCCGCCGCGTGGTGACAACAAGGAAGGGTGGGACAACATCGACATCTTCGGCTGGCTCGGCTACCCGATGCAGCTGAAGGTCGACTTCCTCTGCCGGGACTCCATCCTCGCCGCGCCGCTCGCGCTCGATCTCGTGCTGTTCACCGACCTCGCGCAGCGCGCCGGCCTCGCCGGCATCCAGGAGTGGCTGAGCTTCTACTTCAAGGCGCCGCAGGTGCGCGCGGGCCTCTATCCCGAACACGACCTGTTCATCCAGCAGACCAAGCTCAAGAACACCCTGCGCTGGATGATGGGCGAGGACCAGATCACCCATCTCGGCATCGACTACTACATCGACGAGTAGCCGGGTCACCCCCCCGGCCCCCCGGCCCCCCGGCGAGATTGATGAATGGAGGGCGAAATACGTACCCCGAATCATCAATCTCGGGTGCGGCGGGTGGGGCCCTCGACGTGGGTGAAGCCGAAGCGGCCCTTGATGCAGAGGTTGCCGTGCGTGATCGAGTGGTCTGAAGGGCTCGTGACCTTCACGATGCGGTTGTCCTGCACGTGGAGGTCGAGGTTGCAGCCGACGCCGCAGTAGCCGCAGATCGTCGTCGTCACGGTCTGCGCGTCTTCGTCCCAGGTGCCGTCGTGGCGCATGTCGAACTCGGTGGATGGGGTGAGCGCGCCAGTGGGGCACACCGCGATGCAGTTACCGCAGTAGACGCAGGCCGAATCGGGAAGCGACGCGTCCCACTCAGTCGAGATGTGAGCGTCGAAGCCTCGGCCGGCGACGGAGATCGCGAACGTGTTCTGCCACTGCTCGCCGCACGCGTCGACGCACTTGTAGCAGAGGATGCAACGCCCGTAGTCCCGGACGTACAGCTCGTTGTCGATGGTCGGCGGTTGGTGGACCGTGGCGGCGTCCGCGCCGAACCGCGCCGGCGCGGCGCCGTACTCGTCCACCCACGCTGCGACGTTCGGTGCCCAGTCGAGCTCGGACGTCGAGGCGAGGAGCTCGAGCACGAGCTTGCGCGCGTGCGCCGTTCGCTCGGTCTGCGTGTGCACGACCATGCCGTCCTCGGCCTGCCGAGAGCACGCGGGCACGAGCACGCGGCTGCCGTCGAGCTCGACCATGCAGATGCGACACGCGTTCTTCGGATGGAGCGTCTCCCCGAAGCACAGCGTCGGCACGTCGACGCCCACGGCGCGGCAGGCGTCGAGCAACGTCGAGCCCGGATCGACACTGACGGCACGGCCGTCGATCGACACCTCAGGCATCGGCACCCCCGAATGGTCTGAAGCGGCGCAGGGCAGAGTCGATCGCGTCGTACGCCGTCTGCCCGAGCCCGCAGATCGACGCGTCGCGCATGCAGCGGCCGACCTCGTCGAGCAAGCCGAGCTCCCGCTTCGCGTCCCCTCCACGCGTCAGACGCACGAGCGCCTCCTGTTGGCGCACGGTGCCGACGCGGCACGGCACGCACTGGCCGCAGCTCTCGTGGCGGAAGAACCCTGCGATCCGCACGAGCAGGGGTCGCAGGTCGACCGAGTCGTCGAGGGGGAGGATCACGCCCGATCCGAGCGACGCGCCGATGGACCGCGCGCCTTCGAACGTGAGCGGCGTGTCGAGCGCCTCCGGGCCGACGAAGCGACCCGCCACGCCGCCGAGAAGCACGGCTTGCAACCGGCCCGTGCCTCCGATGCCGCCGGCGAGCTCGATCACCTCGCGCAACGTCGGGCCGAACGGCACCTCGTACACGCCCCCTCGACCGACATGGCCCGACACGCAGAACAGCTTCGTTCCCGTCGACGTGCCACTCCCGACCCGAGCGAATGCGTCGCCGCCGTGGAGCACGATCGGGAGCACGTTGGCGAGCGTCTCGACGTTGTTCGCGACTGTGGGCTTCCCGAAGAGGCCGACGTCGACCGGAAACGGCGGCTTGCTTCTCGGCTCGCCGCGATAGCCCTCGATCGAGTTGAACAGCGCGGTCTCCTCGCCGCAGATGTACGCGCCGGCGCCCTTGCGCATCTCGATGTCGAAGCGGACGCCCTGCCCGAGGATGTCGTCGCCGAGGTACCCGGCCGCGCGAGCGGCGTCGATCGCCGTCGCCAGCCGCATCCATGCGATCGGGTACTCGCCGCGCACGTAGACGTAGCCCTTCTCGCAACCCGTCGCGAACCCCGCGATCGTCATCGCCTCGACGAGCGAGAAGGGGTCGTTCTCGATGAGGACGCGGTCCTTGAAGGGGCCGGGCTCGCTCTCGTCCGCGTTGGCCACGAGGTAGTGCGGAGTCGACGGATGCGCGGCGACCGCCTGCCACTTGCGGCCGGTCGGGAACGCGGCACCACCGCGCCCCACGAGCCCGCTGCGCACGACCTCGTCGACGACCGCAGGAGCGCCGATCTCGAACGCCTTCCGGAGAGCGTCGTATCCGCCGTGCGCTTCGTACGACGCGAGTGAGGAGGGATCGACGACACCGGCCCGGGCCAGCAGGACGAGCCCGGCCTCTCCGCGCTGTGGCACGGACCACGCGGCGTCCCACTCGCCGTCGCGCACGGGTGACGCGCTCGGGAGCTCGCCTGCCTCGACGATCAGCGCTGCGGGAGCGTGCTCGCACAGGCCCAGGCACGGGCTCGCCTCACCCTCGACCGGGCCGCCCGCGACCGCGCAGGCGATGTCGACGCACGCGTGCACGATGCGTGTGCTGCCGCGCGGCTCCAACGCGAACAAGTCGTAGAACGACGCGACGCCGTAGGCCTCGGCAGGCGCGACCGACAGCCGGCCGCACACATAGTCGAGCCCGCCCCGGCTGATCCATCCGACGCGGTCTTGGAGGGCGTGCAGCGCAGGGAGCAGCAGGTCGCGTCGCCCCCGGTCCGCGCCCGCCACCCGCAGCTGCGGGTCGACCGGCGCTGCCGCGCCGAGGACGCGATCCACCGCTTCGCGCTCTGCGTCGGTCGGCGGGTCGCCGGTGAAGCGGAGATCCATCTACGCCAGCTCGACTCGCACTGCAGTTGCCTTGAACTCGGCCGTGCCGCTTCGGGGATCTGTCGCATTGATCGTCAGGACGTTCGTGTCGGCTTCGTCGGGGAAGT
>DATKAS010000508.1:0-21391 GCA_035497855.1 Acidimicrobiales bacterium | reverse complement strand
GCGGCCGACCTGCCAGGACAAATCACGTCAAGCAGTGATTCGCGTGGGCCGGTATCGCAGGGCGACGGCCCCCGACCGGAACTCACGGCGATCCACGAGCTCGAGCTGGATGTGCTCGCGCAGACCGGCGAGCAATGTCGGACCGTGTCCGGCAAGGACCGGCTGCACAAGGAACTCGTACTCGTCGATCAGACCCAGATCTGCAAACGCGAGGGGGAGCGTCACGCCACCCACGAACAGGCCCTCGCCTGGCTCCTGCTTGAGCCGCTGAACCGCTTGCCCCAAGTCGCCTCGCACCAGCTCGGCATTCCAATCGACCCCGCTCAGCGTGCTCGACACGACGTACTTCTTCGCCAGGTCGATGGTCTCGGCGAACGGGATCTCCCACTCATCCATCCAGTCAGGCCACGTGCCCGTGGCCGGCTGCCGCCACGCCGACTCCATCATCTCGTAGGTCACCCGGCCGAAGAGCAGGGCATCGGCTCGTTCCATCTCCGCGGTCCAGTAGCGCATCGACTCCTCGTCCGGGGCGAGCCCCGCCTCGTGATGGCAGCACCCGTCGAGCGTGACGTTGATCGAGTATCGAAGTGGTCTCATCTCGTTGCTCTCCCTTGATGCGCGCCGCGCGTTCACCAGACCGCGGCTCGCAGTGTGCCGAGCTCGCTTGGGCGAGCGCGCAACTGATCAGAAGATGTAGGGCGGGTGAGCCTCGTTGCTGACGGCAAGCGTGCGGGTTCCCGCGACGTCCCAGGTGTTGTGAATCGTCGCGTCGGAGTTCGGCACGAACACCAGGCGAGGCATGTGCTCGTTGGGAAAGCGGGAGGCAAGCCCGAACCAGGCCGCCTGTTCGCAGTTGCTCGTGAAAGGCCAGCGCCCAGTGAGCCGCAAGGTGCCGTCCGCGGCCTAAGTCACCTGTCAGGTAGCCCGCGAAGCAGTTGGAGCCGAAGCCGATGGCCGCAGCCCACGCGGTGCTGCCGTCGACCGCAGCGAGTTGCACGCCTTGGCGTGCTCGGGCCCGACGGTGCCGAGGAAGAAGACGCGCAGCATAATTTCGCCGGATGCGGTCGGGCTCGACGTCGGTGATCCACTTCTCTCGACTTGTGAAGCACTCGAGGACCAACGGCCCTGTCCGATCACTCGCGAGATCCGTAGTCTCGGCGGCCAACGGAAGGACGACGGGATGGCCCAAGGACGACTCACGGGGGTGTCGTGGCGGGAGTTGTCATCAGAACCGACACCGACGGTGTCGCCAGCCGGCTCTACCACCGCGGCGAAGACGATGACCTCCCATGCCGCGCTCGGCTCGGCCCCCTCGCTTCGCATCGGCGACACGCCGCTACCAGTTCTCGGGAGCGCGCGGGTGTACGTGTGCGGCATCACCCCGTACGAGACGACCCACGTCGGTCACGCGACCACGTTCGTGTGGGCCGACGTCGCCGCCCGAGTTCTCCGACTGACGGGGGCGACCGTCGAGGTGTGCCGCAACGTGACCGATGTCGACGACCACATCCTCATCCAGGCGAAGCGCGAGGGCGTGCCGTGGCGATCGCTGGCCATCCAGGAGACCTACCGGTTCGAGCGCGATATGGCGCAGCTCGGAGTCGTCCGACCGACCTATGAGCCCCGCAGCCGTGACTATGTGGACGAGGTCATCGCGCTCGCGGCCCATCTCCTCTCGAACGGCGCGGCGTACGAGCGCAACGGCTCGGTGTACTTCCGTGGCGCCGATGTCGCGTCGAGAGCTGGACTGGACCGAGCCCGCGCGATGGAGCTTGCGCGCCAGCGCGGCGGTCACCCCGACGATCCGGACAAGGATGATCCACTCGACGCGGCGCTGTGGCAGCGATCCGCCGGCGATGAACCGGCGTGGCCGAGCCCTTGGGGTCCCGGGCGGCCGGGTTGGCACGCCGAGTGCACGGCGATGTCGTTGGCGACGTTTGGCCCGACGGTCGACCTTCACGTCGGTGGGGAAGATCTCGCCTTCCCGCATCACGCCTACGAAGCGGCCCAGGCCGAGGCCTTCACCGGAGTGCGACCCTTCGCACGGGCATGGATGCACGTCGGCAGCGTGCTCGTCGACGGCGAGAAGATGGCCAAGTCCACCGGCAATCTCGTGTACGTGCACGACGTGCTCGACCGATACCCACCGGGTGCGTTGCGGTTGCTGATCCTGTCGCGACCATGGAGCGAAGCTTGGGAGTTCGACGAGGCTGGGCTCGAGCGGGCCGCTGGCGACCTCGAGAGCCTGTGGCGCTACGGCGCGGAACCAGGTGACCGTGAGGTCGCGGAGCACGAGGTCGCGACTGCTCTCCTCGACGACCTCGATGTCCCCAGAGCACTTGCCATGGCCAAGCAATCGGGGGGACAAGTGCTCCGCGATCTCGTCGCGCTCCTCGGACTCTCCTGAGGCGCCGTCCAGTGTGTGGGCTCTGTCCGCCGTCGCCTCGTCCGCGGGTTCAGTGGATGTCCCGCCCATCCGGAATGAGCCGCTGAACCTTGTAGGGATGTTGCGGGCTGGCCGCCTCGAGGGGTTGGAGCGCTGGCCCAGGACTGTCAGGTCGCCAGGCACTCGTCGATGAATGCATCGAACGTCGACCGGCTCGGCGTGATGCGCAGGTGTCCGTTGATCCTGTCGATGTCGAGTGCTGGGCAGAAGAAGCTCGTCTCGTCGACGAAGAAGTGCGGAGAGCCGATCACTCCGCGCGCTTGGCCCTCATGCCAGTCGGCGTGCACCGACTCCACCGCGTTCAGGCCGGGGGGGAGGCCGACGGAAGCGGCTACGCGGTCGAGCTCATCCTGCTTCGCGATGTCGCGACCTTCCTCGAAGAACGCGTCGCGCAGGGCGAGGCTCACGCGTTCGCCGAGTCGGATGTCTCGGTCGTAGGCGGCTGCAGCCAGGCCAAGCGCGGGAAGCGACGATGACGGAAACGCATCGGCGTCGAAGGCTGCGAACAGATCGGGCGCGACTTGGCTGCGGAGCGCGTCGACCTCTTCGGCTATCAGGCCGGCGTCGAGACCCGCACCGTTCACGAGTTCGAGCGGCCAGGCGCGGACTCGCAGACGCACATCTACTCCTCGCAGCGTGCGTTGCTCGACGAGCCGCCTCAGCCCGACGTGCGTGAACGGACACCGCACGTCTGCGAACACCTCGACGGTCTTCACGTGAAGACGTTCTTCTCGAGGCCGAAGAGATCGACCGACGCTTTGCATGCATACAGACCGGCGCCGGTGTCGGCGATCATCTCGATGAACTCGGGCAACGGTGTCAGATCACTCGCGGGCCCCTCGCTTCTGCTCATCGTTCGCCTCGCTCACCGAATCGCCGACGGTGGGGCCGAGGGGGTCGCGCCGACTCCATAGGACCCGACCTGCCTGCCGGCGTCGCTCATTGCGATCATGTGGCGGGCTGCGCTGCCGGACTAGAGGCACAGGTCCCAAGATTGGGGCCAGGTCAGTGCTGTAGGCCTTCTAATCCGCGGGTCGCAGGTTCGCATCCTGCCGGGGGCGCTGATCTGGAGCCATGTAGCGGAATGTCATCCGTAGGGCGGATGCGAGTCGCTCGATGGCCCCGGACGCCGTGATCCCCCCTGAGTGTCGTCGGATCATGAGGGCAATCCACAGATCGAGGCACATGCGAGACAGAACTGCGACGTCGACATCGCGGTCGAGTTCCGCGCGGCCCCGTGCCGCGTCGAGCAGCGCTTCGATGCGGTGTTGCGCCCACGCCACGACGTCGTTCGCGGCATCCTTCGCCTCCGACGACGCGTAGGGGACCTCGCGGAACCACAAGCGGGCGAGCTCCGCGTCGCGCTCGTGGACGCTGGTGACCCCACTGAACACCCCGATGATCTGCTCGACGATTGGGTCGTCGGTGCGTACCAACGCGAACGCGTCGTTCCACGTGCGTCGAATGTCGTCGCGGAACACCTCGATGACGAGGTCCTCCTTCGACGCGAAGTACAGATAGAAGGTGCCGGCGCCGACGCCAGCCGCCTGGCTGATCGCGGCGGTGGTCGCGTCGAGCCCCTCGGACTGGAAGAGCTGACGGGCCGCGGCCAGCAGCCGCGCTCGCTTGTCGATCTTGTTCTGCTCCCGCCGACCGAGTGTCTCCATGCCCTGAAATATGAGATTACTCACGCAGGATTCTCTTGTCTGCCCACTAGCCACGGCACATAAAAATGAGTACGCTCAGAAATATGGCGTACTTGACCGAAGATGAGATTGCGACGTTCCGCCGTGACGGAGTCGTGCATGTTCCTCGGGCGTTTCCTGCGGATCTGGTTCCACGTGCCATCGCTGCCGTCGACGACGAGCTGCAGGCTCGGTACGGCGACGGGGTACGGGCGTCCACGGGCATGACCCGCCGTCTCTATCGCGCCAACGAAGAGTTCCGCACCTTCGCGTTCGAGTCGGGCCTCGCCGGTCTGGCCGCGCAAGCGACGGGCAGTGACACGATCCGGCTCTACTTCGAGCAGGTGTTCGTCAAAGACCCCGGCACGGCAGAGGTCTTCCACTGGCACCAAGACAACCCGTTCTGGCCGATCACCGGCACCCAGGTGTGCTCGACCTGGGTCGCGATGACGGACGCAAGTGTCGACTCGTCGGCACTCGAGTTCGTTCGTGGCAGCCACGCGTGGGGGATCACGTTCCGGCCCTACTTCGGTGGGCCCACGGAGGTCGACAAGCTCAACCGGGTCTGGCCCAACTTCGGGAGCTATGTCGCCTCGTTCCCCGACGAGATCGAAGTCTTCGAAGAACACCCCGACCGCTTCGACGTCATCGGCTTCGACGTCGAACCAGGCGACGCGCTGCTCTTCGACTACCGCATCGTCCATCGCAGCCGAGGCAACGGCGGGTCCCACCGTCGGGTCGCCGTGTCGTGGCGTTGGCTAGGTGACGACGCCCGTTGGAGTCCCGTTCCCGGCGCCGACCCGGTGGTGAGCGCCGCCGACACGTGGCTCGAACCCGGTGCGCTCATCACGGACGATGACGCGTTTCCGATCGCCCACCAGCGGCACGCCGCGCTTCACAGCGAGGAGCTCGCATGAGTGCATCCACCGGCCCGCGACTCGGACATCTCGTCCTCACGGTTCGCGACATCGCCGCATCCCATCGCTTCTACACGGAGGTGTTGGGCTTCGAGCAGTGCGGACAGCTCAAGCTTCCCTTCGACGCCGATGTCGACATGCGCTTCTACCGCGGGGCGCCCGACGCTCACCACGACCTCGCGTTGGTGCAGTCGACGGATCCCGACGCCAACCCCGATGTCGTTCCGTTCGACATGTTCGGTCCCCGCGCCGGCGTCAACCACGTCGCGATCGAGTACCCGACGCGCGACGCCTTCCTCGATCGGTTGCGCCACCTCGACGAGCTCGAGGTTCCAATCGTGGTGCGGGGCAACCACGGCATGACGCACAGCGCGTACATCCAAGATCCCGACGGAAACGGCATCGAAGTGCACTACACCGTGCCGAGCGAGTTCTGGGAGGGCG
The DNA here is from genome assembly GCA_035497855.1 of Acidimicrobiales bacterium. Lineage (GTDB taxonomy): Bacteria > Actinomycetota > Acidimicrobiia > Acidimicrobiales > DATKAS01 > DATKAS01. The sequence goes on along the minus strand of DATKAS010000508.1, from coordinate 15,899 downwards.
ACGTCGACGCCGCGCTCAGTCACTTCGAGATGCTGCCGAGCTCCGGTCCGGACATGCTCATCGACTCGACTGAGTACGTGCGCTTCGGGTAGCGACCCGAGCAAGCTGCGCCTTCAAGGGACCAAGGGTCTCCCGTATCACGGCCCGCAGCCAGAGGTGCTCAGGACCATCGTGTTGGACCGGCGCCCAGAACATCCCCGTGTCGATGCGGTCGTACTCGCCGGTCAGCTGTACCACCGTGATCGGAAGGATCGCGGTGAGGTACGTGGCGAGGGTGGCGGGAGCCCTCGCGACAGTCGGCGACTCCACCGCGAGCAAGACCGCGTCACTGAACTGGCTCACCAAGATCTGTGAGGCCCAGTCGAGGCTCGGCACGCCCGTCGGCGGTTTGGTCTCTCGCTTCGACGAGATCGTGCTCGTGAACATGTTGACGCCGGGATACTTCACGAGGTCGGACGATCGGACGCGGGTTCGCTTCGCGAGGGGGTGGTCGTTCGCCACGACGGCGACGACACGTTCGTAGAACAACGACTCGTATTCGATGTTCGGCCAGATGTGGAAGTTGCCCGCCACGCCCAGGTCGATCGTCGAGTCGCGGAGCAGCTCGTGAAGGTTGAGCGGGGGGTCGACGAAGCGGATGCGAACCCCCGGCGCCTCGTCGCGCAACCGCACGACGAGCGCCCTGCTGAGCAAGAACGCCAGGTAGTCCGGAGCGGCAACGACGAACGAGACGTCTGCGGTAGCGGGATCGAAGATCTCCGGTTCGAAGAGCTGTTCGATCTCAGAGCAGATGTGCTCGACGCGCACCTTCATCTTCTCGGCTCGGGGCGTGAGTCGCATCGACCGCCCGACGCGGACCAGAAGCGGGTCATCGAGCACTTCGCGCAGTCGGGCGAGTGCGCCGCTGACTGCAGGCTGCGAGAGCGACACCTGCTTGGCGGCACCCACCACACTCTCCTCGCGGAGCAGTGCGCGCAGGACCGGGATGAGGTTGAGGTTCGTCGATTCGATCGACACGGCTGCTGAAATTACATCGGCCAACGTGATGTGTCCCTTCGCTGATATCGATTCGATCGATGTTCGGGAGCGCCACATCGTTGCCACATGATCGAGATCGCCGAAAGCGACATGGAGGCTTGGGCTACCGACGGGGTGGCTTGCCTCCGGGGCGTGATCGTCTTCCCGGTGGTGCCCGACCTCGGCTGATCCATCGGCCAACGTGATGGATCCCCTCAGACATATCGACTTGTCCGATGCGTCGAAAGGGAACATCCTGCTTGCGACGGGTGACAGAACCGGGGGTATCCGTGCCGCGCCTTTTGCACATCCAGTCCAGCCCGCAGATGGGGCGATCAGTGAGCCGCGTGCTCTCGGACAAGTTCGTCGAGATATGGACGACGAGCCATCCGAACTTCGACGTCGACCACCTCGATCTGGTGACCGACCCGTTGCCGCACCAGGGCCCCGATTGGCTCGACGGGCTTGTGTGCCCGCCGGAGGACCGGACGCCGGAGATGGTTGCGGCGCTCGCGATCTCGGACCGACTGATCGACCAGCTCGAAGCGGCGGATGTCATCGTGATCGGCGCGCCGATGATCAATTTCACCCTCTGCACCCAGCTGAAATCTTGGGTCGACTACGTGACCGTCGCGGGCCGCACGTTCGAGTACTTCGCTCCCGGCCAAGCGAGGGGCAAGCTCTTCGGCAAGAAGGTCTTTGTCATCGCTGCCCGCGGTGGCGACTACTCGGAGCCGCCGGCGAGCGCGTTCGACTTCCAAGAACCGCTCCTTCGCATCCTCCTCGGGTTTCTCGGTCTGTATGACGTGACGTTCATCCGCGCGGAGGGCATGCGGCAGCGGGTCGACGAGATCGCTGAGATCACCCGCGCTGCCGAGTCTGTCATCGCTCGGCTCGCGGCCTGAGGAGCCGGACATGGTCCAAACGATCACGCGCCCCATGAATGGCCAAGGCGCAACCCGCGGCGAAACGTTGTCCGATCGCGTACGACCGCACCTCGATGTGATCGCCTCGCGAGCAGCGGAAACCGAGGCGGCTCGCTCGGTTCCGCGGGAGAACATGGAAATCCTCAGCGACGCGGGCTTCGTTCGAGCCTTCGTCCCAGCGGAGCGGGGCGGCGACGAGCGCGATCTCTGGGACTTCTGCGACGGCGTTCGGGTCGTCTCGAAGGCCTGCCCGTCGACCGGCTGGGTCGCGGGAGTGCTCAACGTCCACCAAGCGGCAATATGCCAGTGGGATACGTCCGTTCAGGACGAAGTCTTCGCGACGGGACCGGACACGGTCATCTGCTCGTCGGGGTCGCCGGTCATGAAGGCGAAGCTGGTCGACGGCGGGATGGTCGTGTCGGGCAGAGGTCGCTGGTCGAGCGGATGCGAGCACGCCGAGTGGGCCATGGTCGGCGCCAAGGTGCCGGACGTCAGCGACAAGCAATTCCCGGAGCGTAACTATCGCCCGTTCCTCTTCATGGTGAACCGCAGCCAGTTCGAGATCGATGACACCTGGCACTCCGTCTGCATGAGTGGGTCGGGTTCACACGACCTGGTGTTCGACAACCTGTTCGTGCCGACTCGGCGCGCCGAAGAAGTGGTGGGGATGAACTTCAACCGCGGCCGGGGTGCAGGGACGGTCGACAACTGGATCAGTCACATTCCCTTCTCGTTGTTGTTCTCGATCTTCTTTCCTGCGGTCGCCCTCGGGTGCGCCGACGGGATGGTCGAGGAGTACACGAAGCGTCAACGCAGTCGAAAGAGCGTGATGACCGGCGCGCAGGGGATAGTGAACGCCGCGAGTCACATGCGGCTCGCTGAGTCGGTGCACGAGCTCGAATCGCTCACCGTGTACTACCGGCACCTTCTCGACGCGATCCAGGAGTTCGGCGCTTCGGAGGAACCTCTCACCGAGGGAAAGTTCAACTCGATGCTGCATTCGCTTCCGTTCGTCACGAACAGAGCGCTTGGCATCGTCGAGCGCCTCTTCGAGGCTGCCGGAGCGAGCGCGATCCTCACATCGAACCCGCTGCAGCGGTACTGGCGTGATGTGCACGCATGTCGTCTGCACTTCGGCCAGGACTACGACGTCAGCCGATTGCAGCACGGCCGGAACCTGATCGGCCTGGCGCCGACGCCGGACCTCTAGTCGCATTCGAACTCACAGCAAACCATGGGGGGGAACAGTTGAGAGCAAAGATCAAGGACCCACGTCGACGCGGGCGTCTCGTACCTGTCGCCATCGTTGCGAGCGGATTTCTGCTCCTCGCCGCGTGCGGTGACGACAGCGGCTCGAGCTCGGGTACCAGCGCGGCGCAGACTTCGGCATCCGCGTCGACATCGAGCGGCGGAGCAGGCACGACCGCCGCGTCGGCCGCGAGCGGCGAGCCGATCAAGCTGATGACTGTTGGGCCGACTGACGCGCCGGGCTTCTCGATTCCGAGCATCCCCGTCGGCGCCCAGCAGGCGATCGACGAGATCAACGCGGCCGGTGGCATCAACGGGCGTCAGGTCGAGCTCATCACCTGCAACGACCAGAACGACCCGAACGTCGCCGCCCAGTGCGGCAAGCAGGCAGTGGACGAGGGAGTGGTCGCGCTCGTCGGCGGGCTGTCGCTCTTCGACCTCAACATCCTTCCCGCCCTGCAGCAGGCGGGCATCCCCTGGGTGGGTCTGACGTCGTCCGACAGCTTCGATCAGGACGGCGTGTACTTGTTCGGCGGCGATGGCGCCTCTGCCTTCACAGGCATCGGCGGTGCTCTCGCGAAGGAGGGCTGCAAGAACGTCGCGATCCTGCTCAGTGCCTCGGCCGCGCCAGCAAATGGGCCGCAGATCCAGGCAGGCGTCGAAGCGGGGGGCGCCAAGGTCGTGACCACGCTGAACGCGCCTGCGACTGGCGCGGACTGGGCTCCGACCGTTGAGGCCGCGCGCAAGTCTGGCGCGGACTGCATCGCCTCGGGCGCTGGTCCGCCCGAGACGGGCCCGCTGATCACCGCTATCAACGCCGGCCCACCGATCCAGATGGCGACTGCTGACGGTGGCCTGCCGGATGTCGTGCTCGCGCAGCTCGGCTCCGCTGCCGACGGCGTCATCGCGGTGAGCGGCTACCTGCCCGCGAGCTCTGACCAAGGGATCGTCAAGCAGCTCGGTGCCACATTGAAGGAGAAGCATCCCGAGGTGCCCTACGACCAGTTCGCCAAATCTGGCTACGCATCGGTCAAGGTCGTCGAACAAGCAACGAAGGGCCTCGACGAGATCACGCCGGCGTCGGTCACCAAGGGCCTCTCGGGGGTCGTCGACTTCGACACTGGTCTGGGCCCGGTGATCGACCTGTCCACACCGAGCACGATCCCGGGCTACGAACGCATCTTCAGCCCGATGATCTACGAGTACGTGGCGAAGAACGGTGTGTACGAGCTCTTGCACCCCGACCCGATGGACATGACTCCGGCACTGAAGCTCCTGAGCGAAGGCAAGTAGGAGCGCGATTGCCCCAAGCGGGCGAACATTCGGAGCGCCGATGTCTTTGAACGTCACGCTGCTGCTCCTGGGCATGGGGGCGGGGTCGCTGATCGCGCTGACTGCGCTCGGCCTCGTGCTCATGTACCGGAGCAGCGGCGTGGTGAACTTCGCCACGGGTGGCATCGGGATGGCCTGCTCGTACGCGCTGTGGGACCTCACCCGCAACGCGGATTGGCCGGTGTGGGTGGCTGGCGCGGCAAGCGTGCTGCTGGGCGCGGCGCTCGGTCTCGCGACCTACGTCCTCGTCATGGTGCTGCCGCGCGGCGGCTCCAACCTGACCCGGGTGATCGCGACGCTCGCGGTCCTCATCATTCTCGAGTCCGCTGTCCAACTTCGCTACGGACCGAATCCGCTCTCGGTCGAGGAGTTCCTGCCGCGGGGCTCGATCCACTTCGCCGGCGGCGTCGTCGTTCCCACCAGTCGCCTGATCCTCCTCGGGGTCGCTGTCGCTCTCTCGCTTGGTCTCGCCGCTGTCTACACACGCACGGTCTTCGGCCTCGCGACGACAGCGGTATCCGAGCATCCCCGGAAGCTCTCCGCTCTCGGCTGGCGAGTCGAGATGGTGGGGGCGATCAACTGGGCGGTCGGCGGCGCGCTTGCCGGCTTGGCCGGCGTGCTCCTGGCTCCGATCACGGGAGTGGCGATCGGCAACGGTCACGCGCTCACAGTCACGGTCCTCGCGGCGGCACTGATCGGGCGATTGCGTTCGTTCTCCCTGACGCTCGTCGGTGGTCTCGCGATCGGGATGATGCAGTCGCTGTTCAGCATCCACGACTTCGGCATCACCGGCCTCGCCGACGCGGTGCCGTTCTTCGTGATCATCGGCGTGATCGTGTTGCGAGGAAACACTTTGCCTCTCCGCAGCTTCGTCGGCGAACGGCTCCCGCACGTCGGAAAGGGCGAGATCCGCATCGGCTTGGTCCTCATCGCGGCGGCTGTGACTCTTGTGCTGATCGGACCTGTCCTCAACGACAAGGGCACAGCAGCACTGACGACGTCACTGCTGGCCGCCATCCCGCTGCTGTCCCTCACGGTGCTGCTCGGGTACGCGGGCCAGCTGTCACTGGCCCAGATCACGCTCTCGGGAGTGGGCGGATTGATCGCCGCGCGGCTCACCGCTGACCTGGGGTGGCCGTTTCCGATCGTCCTCCTGATCGCGACGCTCGCCGCGGTGCCAGTCGGTCTCATCGTCGGGCTTCCGTCGGCTCGGACGCGCGGTGTCAGCCTCGCCATCGCGACGCTCGGCCTCGCGGTAGCGATCCAGGCACTGATCTTCAACAACGACTCGATCGCCGGCGGACGGCCTGGGATCCGAGTCACCGACAACGGCTCGTTCCGTATCTTCGGCGTCGACTTCGGCAGCCTCAACCACGCCAACCGTTTCGCCTACCTGGTCCTCGCCTTCGTCGTGCTCATCGCGTTACTCGTCGCCAACCTTCGCCGTAGCGCGTCAGGTAGACGCATGATCGCCGTGAGGGGCAACGAGCGCGCCGCCGCGGGTCTCGGAATCAATGTCGTGTCGACCAAGCTGCTGGCGTTCGCGATCGCGGCAGCGATCACCGGGTTGGGAGGCGTGCTCGTCGCGTTCAGGGGCTCTGTCGCTCTCTTCACGCAGTTCACAGTGCTGAGCAACATCACCGCTGTCTCGTACAGCGTGGTGGGTGGGGCCGGCAGCGTGCTCGGTGCGCTCTTCGGAAGCACGCTGCAGCCGGCGGGGATCGGCAACTTGGCGCTCAACTCGATCTTCGGAATCTCCCCGGTGAAGATGGCTCTCCTCGGCGGCTTCCTTCTGATCTTCACGATCATCACGTCGCCAGATGGCATCGCAGCCGCCACCGTCGAGACGATCCACTCTGTCGGCCGACGTCTTCCCTTCCGCGTTCCTGCCCGACGGACGCGCGCTGAGCGCTGGCGACAAGAGAACATGGTGAACCTGGCGGCGGGAGAAGAACAAGCGCATCGGGTCAGGCCCGCGGCGTTGACCGTCCGATCGGTCGGGGTCACGTTCGCCGCGGTGCGAGCAGTCGACGGCGTGAGCCTGCAAGTCATGCCCGGGGAGATCGTCGGCGTCGTCGGCGCGAACGGCGCGGGAAAGACGACGCTCATCGACGCGATCACCGGCTTCGTCCGCAGCACAGGGAGCGTCGACCTCGGCGGCGTCGATCTCTCGGCGGCGTCGACGCATGCGAGAGCACGCGCGGGAATCAGCCGCTCCTGGCAGAGCCTGGAGCTGATCGAGGATCTGCCTGTCCTCGAGAACCTCCGCATCGCCTCGGACAAGGGAAGGCGATGGTCGGCCTTCCGCGATCTCGTATGGCCGCGGCAAGGCAAGCCCACAGCGGCGCTCCTGCGCGCGGTTCAGGCGTTGCAGCTCTCCGACCAGCTCGGAGACATGCCCGGAGAACTGAGCACCGGAAAGCGCAAGCTCGTGGCACTCGCCCGCGCGATGGCGACCGAGCCGTCGGTCCTCCTCCTCGACGAACCCTGCTCGGGTCTCGATCATCAGGAACGGGAAGAGGTAGGAGAGGTGATCCGGTCGCTGGCCGAGAGCTGGGGGATGGGAGTGCTCCTCGTCGAGCACGACGTCCACCTCGTCAGGCGGGTCTCCGACCGAATCGTGGTGCTCGACTTCGGGAAGGTGATCGCCGAAGGCGAGCCCGACGCAGTGCTCGCGCATCCCGATGTTGTCGCTGCATTTCTCGGGGATGCCGACGTGGGCGAGGCGGGCAAGGGAATGGTCCTCGCATGAGCGCGGTGATGGAAACCCGCGGCGTCGACGCCGGGTACGGCGACGTGACCGTCGTTCGCGATCTCAACCTACGGGTCGATTCCGGTGAGGTCGTCGCAGTGCTCGGACGCAACGGTGCGGGCAAGACGACCGCCCTCTTGACTCTCGCCGGTGCGCTCCATCCGTTGGCTGGCGAGGTCTGGTTCATGGGTGCAGAGAATCGTTCGTCGCTCGCGGGCCGTGCGCGTCAGGGCGTGGGGCTGATGACCGACGACCGCTCGGTCTTCTTCAGCTTGACGGCGCGCGAGAACTTGCGTGTCGCGCGCGGCTCGGCCGATGTGCTCAGCCTCTTTCCCGAGCTCGAGCGTCTGCTCGACCAGCCCGCTGGCCTGTTGTCCGGCGGCGAGCAGCAGATGCTCGGTCTTGCCTGTGTCTTGTCCAGGAAGCCGAAGCTGTTGCTGATCGACGAGCTGTCGTTCGGATTGGCCCCCCGAGTCGTGCAGCGGCTGATGACGGCAGTTCGTGATGCGGCCGACGCGGGGACAGCTGTGGTGATCGTCGAGCAGTTCGCGCGCCTCGCCCTCGAGGTCGCCGACCGCGCCTACGTTCTGGTCAATGGGCGGGTGGAGAGCGAAGGCACGACCGGGGAGATGCGGGCGAACGTCGGGGAGATCGAGAGCAAGTACCTCGGAGTGCATTAGGAGAGGAGTGGCATGACTCACCTACATCCGCGGGGTGTGAACCACCTGGCGCTATCGACGACAGACATGAAGGGTCAGCTCGAATTCTGGTGTGACGTGGTCGGGCTGCCGCTGAAGGCGCTGTACTGGATGCACGGCGCGAAAGGCGCTTACCACGGGTTCGTCGAGCTCGCCCCGGACAGCTACGTCGCGTTGGTGCAGATGCCGGAGAACAGCAAGGACATGGAGTTCGGGGTGAGCCACGCCAACGGCCCTGGCGGTGACATCCGTGGTGGCACGATGCAGCACGTCGCGTTCCACGTCGACACGCTCGCCGACGTCCTCGGCATGCGCGATCGACTTCGCTCGCGTGGCGTGCAGGTGCTCGGTCCCATCGACCACGGCTTCATCCAGTCGATCTACTTCGACGGACCCGAGGGCCTGAACCTCGAGATCTGCTGCGGCTCCGACATCGACGGCGAAGCGTGGATCGACCCGGAGGTCGTCGGGTTGTGCGGCATCACCGAAGCGGAGCTCGAGGCGCTCAAGGAACCGGCGGCGTTCGTGTCGACGGCACAACCCGTGCCCCAGCCGACGAGTCCGCACCCCACGAGCGTGCAGGACCCCAACACTCCGGCGTGGTTTGCGCGGGTCATCGGCTTGCCCGACGAGGAAGTGTGGGAGCGGATGAGCGAGACGACGCCGCCCGTTCGGCCGGAGGGCTGACCGTGGAGTTCGGCCTCTTCGACCACATCGAGGGCATCCCCGGCACCTCGATGCACCACCTCCTCCGCGACCGCATCGAGCTCGTCAAGATGCTCGACGCCGCCGGCTTCAGGGGCTATCACGTCGCCGAGCATCACGGCACCGACCTGTGCATGGCGCCGAACCAGGAGATCTTCCTCGCCGCCGCTGCCGAGGCCACGAGCCAGATCCGATTCGGCCCGATGGTCAAGCTCCTCCCGCTCCACCATCCATTGCGCGTCATCGAGGACATCTGCGTCCTCGATCAGCTCACGGGCGGAAGGGTTGAGTACGGCGTCGGGCGAGGCATCGCGCCGATAGAGCACTTCTGGTTCGACGGTGACTGGTTCAACTCACACGACCGGTTCGACGAAGCGCTCGGCCTCATCCTTCAGGGGCTGCGCACCGGCAGTGTCGACCCCGAGGGAGGCAAGCACTACAGCTTCCCTCCGATCGACGTCTCGATGTCGTCCTACCAGCAGCCGAACCCCCCCTTCTGGTATCCCGGAAACCCGGTCACGGCCGGCCGGTTCGGGTTGAACCTCGTGTGGCCCGGTCCGATTCCTCAAGACGCGTACGACCTCTACGTGCGCACTTGGCACGAGTTCGCAGACGCACCGGTGCGAGCAGATCTGCCGGGGAGCGAGCCCCGCGTCGGTGTCGTCGACCTCATCGTCGTCTCCCACGACGAAGCCGAGGCGAAGGAAGTCGCCGCCCGCGGCTGGAAGGGTCTCTTCCGCCGACTCGTCCACGTGCACGAGCTCGACCGTCTTGCACTCGACGAGGAAGAGGCGCAGGCAGCGCTCAATCCTCAAGCGCAAGCGGCGTTCGCGCTCCTCGGGCCAGACGGGGACGCGCTGCTCCCTCAGTTCACGGCTTCCTCGGGCACGCCGGCGCAAGTGAGAGCGCGCATCGAGCAGTACATCGCCGACGGGCGGTGCGACTACCTGGTCCTGCAGCTGCCGACTGGCGACATGACGATGGACGAGGCGAAGGGCAGTCTCCGGCTGTTCATCGACGAGGTCATGCCCAACTTCGTGTGACGTCACTGCGCGTCACGTGGACGCTGGTACGCATCGCCTGCGCCCTCCGTCTCACAGTCAACCGCGGACGCCACTACTACGTCCGGCAGCTGTTCGACGTGAAGGGCTCCGTCGACCTCGACACCATCCGGCCCGCCGGGCTCACCATCTACGGTGCGACCTGCGGAGCCACTCTCGCTCGAGCCCATGCCCGCTCCGGCGACCCCGCCATGATCGCTGGCTACATCGGAACGGGACCTAGCTTCGCCAAATGCGATGCTTGCCTTTGCCGAGGCGTACGCCAATCAGACCGAGCGCGATCACGCTCATCTTGTCGCCGCTGTCAACGACCGACTCATCCCAGCCGAGGCAGGTATCTGATGACATCACCCGGAACGAACGCGTCGACTCAGGCTTCCGACGGCGACACTCGCGCCACCGCGCTAGAGCTCCTTGGGCCCGTCGCTCGATACGAACACAGCGTTCTCGCACGCATCCAGGATTTCCAAGACCCACGGCAGGAGTGGCGCCGATTGTTCTCGGAATTCCTCGGCACCTTCATGCTCGTGACCGTCGCTGCGGGCGGCGGCATGATGAGCCAAGCCTTTCCTGACACGATCAGCCGGGCCTCCGCCGTCGTCGCGCCCGGCCTCATGGTGCTCGGGGTCATCCTGTTCATGGGCAAGATCTCCGGGGCGCACCTCAACCCGGCGGTGAGCATCGCATTCGCGCTTCGGCGTGACTTCCCGTGGTGGCGAGTCCCCGGTTACATCGTGGCGCAGCTGGCCGGCGCGACCGTTGCTTCGCTGATGCTGGTGGCGATCATCGACGTCTCCGCCAAGTACGGCTCGAACTACCCCGCCGCCGACTACTCGTCGGGCGCGGCGTTCTGGATGGAGCTGCTCCTGACGTTCGGCTTGGTCAGCGTCATCCTCGGCACTGCATCGGGCGCGCAGAACGTCGGCATTGTCGGTGCCTTCGGGGTTGGTTCCTACATCGCGCTCGCCGGCCTCTGGGGAAGCCCGATCTCAGGTACGTCGATGAACCCCGCCCGCACATTCGGGCCTGACCTCGCGAGCCTCACGTTCACGGACTACTGGGTCTACGTCGCGGGGCCCGTGGCAGGCGCGGTCGTTGCTGTCGGAGTCGCGTTCGTCCTGCGGGGACCAGGCGGCGGCATGGCTGGCTCCGGAGCCGCCCAAGGTGACCTCTTCCTCGAAGCCCAAGAACCCACCAAAGCCTGAGTTCCGCCACTTCCAGCCGCGGAGTGCTCGACCGTAGGCGCGCCTCGCAGGCTACGAATCCGTCGCTTTGCGCTCGAACGTCACCATGTTCGCGGCCATGCTCGCGGTTCCGCTCGAAAGACTGTTGTGGATCGCCGGTGACCATCGCACGGCGGCCCTCGTCGGTACGACGGCACGGCGCCAGCTTGCCTTCGCCGACCTCGCCGACATCTTTCCGTCGGTCGTCGAGCCGGACATGCTCGACGTCGACGCTCTCGCCGAGATCGACGCCGACGCACAGCGACTCGACCTGGAAGACGCGGGGGCGATCGCGCTTGACGCTCTCGATCGGCTGCTCGCGATTCCCACTTGAGATCGCGGTGATGGCGCACGAGGCGGGATCGATCCGTAGGGTGAACGCATTCAGACGCAGTTGGGAGACGAACCGTGAGCGATCCGAACGTACGCAGCGGATCTGGCGTCCGCCCACGCTTTGTCGTCGGTATCGACGGGTCAGAAGCGGCTCAGGTGGCGCTCAAATGGGCGCTGACGGAAGCGGCCCTGCGAGACGCCGACCTCGACGTCGTGATTGCGTGGGAGTACCCGTACCAATGGGCAGAGGGCTTCAACACGAAATGGGCCGAGGACACGGAAGCGTTCGCCAAGGCAGCCCTCGCTGAAGCGACCAAAGCACTCGAGTGCGCTCTGGCCGGCCAACCAAAGCCGAAGTGGGTGACGGTCCACTCACTCCAGGGCTCCGCAGCCCGCGTGCTCCTCGACAGGTCGAAAGGAGCCGACCTTCTCGTCGTCGGATCGCGCGGGCGCGGCGGCTTCGCCGGCATGCTGCTCGGATCCGTGAGCACAGCATGCGTGCATCACACCTCCTGCCCTGTCGCCGTGATCCCGATGCCCGAGCACGCCGGCGAGCTCGATCACGCCTAGAGCCGCGGTGAGCTGACTCGTCGAGTTGACACCCGCCAACTCGCGTACAACATCTGGGTGCTCTACTTCGTCGAGCAGCACCGTTGGCTCCTCGACCAGCCGAGCGAGGCCATCGAGGTGGACGGCCGACCCGTCCTGTCTTCGCTATGCAGCTCGTCGGCGAGACCATCACCCGGCGTAGATCACCCGAACCGGCGATGTACGGGAGCGGTATCGGGGCCATCGTGCCAGCATGGGTGATTCCGTCTTGGGCCAGAAGAGCTTGGGGCTTGTGGTCGGTTGGGGAGACCCCGCCGTGACCGGCACGGCAAGCGCGGACGGGTTCGTGCTGCCGACGGGAACCGTCGCGTTCTTGTTGACCGATGTGGAGGGGTCAACGCGGCTTTGGGAGGCGGAACCCCAAGCGATGGCCGCCGCGATGGAGCGACACGCCGAGATCTTGGACGCGGCCGTGTCCGCCCACGGTGGCGTGCGCCCGCTGGCGCAGGGCGAGGGTGACTCGGTCGTCGCGGCGTTCTCGCGAGCATCGGACGCGGTGCTCGCGGCCGTGGACGCGCAGCTTGCGCTCACGACAGAGGCGTGGCCGACGTCGACCTCACTGAAAGTTCGGATGGCGGTGCATGCGGGTGAGGCACGCACGGTCTCGGACGGAAACTATGCGGGGCAGGCGATCATTCGGACTGCTCGGTTGCGCGCGATTGCCCATGGAGGCCAGGTGCTGGTCTCGGAGCCTGCCCGCGATCTCGTCGTCGATCACCTCGGCGACAAGGTCGCGCTGCTCGATCTGGGCGAGCACCGATTGCGAGACCTCGCGCGTCCTGAGCGGGTCTACCAGGTGATCGGTCCCGGGCTCCCCGGCGACTTCCCGGCGCTGGTGTCGCTCGACGCCCATCGCCACAACCTGCCGATCCAGTTGTCGAGCTTCGTTGGCCGGCTCAATGAGATCGCCACGGTCATCGATCTCGTTCGGTCGAATCGGCTGGTCACACTCGTCGGGGCGGGCGGATCGGGAAAGACGCGCCTCGCGCTCCAGGTCGCGGCGGAGTTGGCGGAACGACCGCGGGACGGTACGTGGTGGGTCGAGCTCGCCGAGATCCGCGATCGTGAACACGTGGTCACAGCGATCGCAGCCGCGATCGGCGTTCGTGGCGACATCGGGCCCGGCGCAGCTGAGCTGCTCGCGGATGTGCTCGAGGAGCAAGACATGCTGTTGGTGCTCGACAATTGTGAGCACATGGCGGACGCTGTCGCGACCGCGGTCGACCGAATCCTCCGGGGCTGTCCTGCCGTTCGGGTGCTCACGACGAGTCGTGTTCCACTGGAGTTGCCCGGGGAGGTCGCGTGGCGGATTCCCCCTCTCGCCTGTCCGGCAGCAGACGGCACCGCAGTTCCCGTCACCGCGTTGTCGCAGTTCGACAGCGTTCGCTTGTTTCTCGATCGGGCGCAGCGCGTTCGGCCGACCTTCACCACCGACGACATCAACGCGCCTGCGATTGCCGCGATCTGCAGTCGCCTGGACGGGGTTCCGCTCGCGATCGAGCTCGCTGCGGCGCGGTGCCGGTCGATGACTCCGGCGCAGGTACTCGAGGGCCTCAACGATGCCTTCCGCCTTCTCACGGGGTCGACGCGTGGAGTGCTCCCCCGTCAAGCGACGCTCGAAGCGTCGATCACCTGGAGCCACGACCTGCTCACCGAGCCCGAGCAGGTGCTTCTTCGGAGGCTTTCCGTGTTCGCTGGCGGGTGCACGCTCACGGCCGCGGAGGCGGTGTGCAGTGATGACGACCTCGTTCCCACGCTCACCGTGTTGGATCTGCTCGACCGTCTCGTCGCCCAGTCCCTCGTGGTGCTCGACGATGGCCCCGATCCGCCGCGCTACCGGCTGCTCGAGACCGTCCGACAATACGGCGCGCAACGTCTCGACGCCTCGCGAGAGGTGGACGTCATCCGCGATCGTCATCTTGCCTACTACTTCGAGCTGTTCACGACGATTCGTCCGACGTTCGAGGCCCACCACAAGGCCTTAGAGCCTCTCCTTTCGCGGCTGCTCTGGTGGGAACGCGACAACCTGATCGTCGCTCTCGACCGCGCCGCAACACAACGCCGATGGACCGAATACGCGCTGCTCGCGACCCGCGGCAGCGACATCCTCGGCCACGCGTGCCCGAGCGAATCGGTCGCGATCTTCGATCGGATCCCCGACGACCACCGGCTCGACCGTGCGTTGCACGCGGAAGTGACTCTGCACCGGTCCTTCGACCTGATGTCTGAAGGCGATCCCCGAGGATTCTTCGAGTTCCAGCACGCCCGTGAGTTGGGCGCGGACGGCCATCATCCCTATCTCGTCGACTACACCACTCAGACGCTGGCTGGCATTGCCGGCGTGGCCGATCCCCATACCGCGGGCCCTCTGCTGGAGGACGCAGCGGCGATCGTCGAGAGGTCGGGCGATCCCCTCGTCGAGATGGGCCACGCGTTGTCTGGCCTCATGGTCAGAGGAGCGATGCAGGGCGACCTCGCGTCGGCTCGACCGTACATCGATGATCTCGAACGCCTTCGCGCGATCCTTCCCAATTGCGGCTTGGCGCTCGCGGCCGACATCTTCGCCGCCATGGCCTTGGAGCACGTCGGAGACCTCGCTCAGGCCACAAAGTTCCTCGATCGGGCCGAGCGGTGGCTGGTGGACAACGCGGTCACCCCGACGGTCACCGTCTGGTGGCCCTCACTCGTGGTCGGCGGGCGGGCCTCGATGGCAGCCCGCCGTGACTCCGTCGCTTCGGCCGAGTGCCTGGCCGCGTACAAGCTCGCCCGCCGCGAGCGACGCCCGATGGCGGGCGACGTCCTCGGACTCGCCTTCGGGGCCGGTCTCCTCGCGACAGGTGACGCGGCCGGCGCGTTCGCAGCATTCGACGAGGTGCAAGCGTCGGCCGCGGCGGTTGGTCTGCCGGTGTTCATCGCTGCTCCAGCGCTTTACGCCGGTCGAGCGGCGCTTGCGCTCGGAGACATCGCCGAAGCCCGGCTTCGTCTCGCGGTCGCTGAGGCGATCGCGGGAGCGAGCGACCTGACGTACCACCTCGGGGTCGCCAAGACCCTTTCGTCAGAGATCTCCCTCGCCGACGATGATCCCGAGGCGACCGGAATCACCCTCGCGGCGCTCGACTACACCGCGGCTCACCTGTTCCGGCTCGAGCAGGTCGACCTGCTCGAGGTGCTCTCAGTGCTTGCAGGCCGCGGTGGCGACCACCGCGAGGTAGCTCGGCTGCAAGGAGCCGTTGCCCGGGTCCGTGAAGACCTCGGTTACCACATGCGGATGCCCAGCGTCTCGGATCGGGTCGCCGCCGCCGTGGACGCAGCCGTGCAGCAGCTCGGCGAGGAAGGGTTCAACGCGGCGTTCGAGGACGGGAGGCGTCTCGATCTCGATGAAGTCACTGCCTACGCGTTGCGCTCCCGAGGCGAGCGAGCCCGGCCTTCAACCGGGTGGGGGAGTCTCACGCCTGCCGAGCACGGGGTGATCGATCAGGTGCGGCTCGGGCTCACGAACTCACAGATCGCGCAGAGGCTTCTGATCAGTCCGGATACGGTCAAGACTCACCTGTCCCACATCTACGCCAAGCTCGGCGTCGCGAACCGCACCGAACTCGCGAGTGTGGCCCACGACCACGACTCCGCGGACGCGCGGACAACGGATCCTGTTGAGCGCAGCGCTCAGCGACCGCCCTGAGGCGTCCCGACGCACCCTGAGCCTCGGGATGCGCCTCGCCGATTTCGTGTGGGCGGGCCATGCTGAGGGCGATCAGGAGGATGTAGTGATGCCGGGATTGCCTGCCGCTTTGATCCACCATCGCGCGCGACTCGACGAGATCGCGGGAGTGTTCGCGAAGTACGGCTTCGCGGCGTGGGTCCAGCGCGGAAGCGGACTCGTCAGCTCGCGAGTCATGCAAGGGCTCGTCGATCGCCACGTCGACCCGCAGATCGTTTCGATGTCCGACGGCGAGCGGTTGCGGCGGGCGTTGACCGAGCTGGGCACGACGTGGGTC
>DATKAS010000507.1:0-10757 GCA_035497855.1 Acidimicrobiales bacterium | reverse complement strand
TCGCCATGCAGGTCGCAGCGCGCTACGAGCAAGCGCGCCCCTGGCAGCTGCTCGCCAACGGGTACTGAGGCAGGTCAGAGCTCGGGACGCAGATGCGCCCACGGGCGAGCGGCCTCGAGCTGGGCGCTGACCCGCACGACGGTGGCCTCGTCCCACGGTCTGCCGACGAGCTGCACGCCGACCGGTAGGCCGAGCTCGTCGAACCCCGCGGGCACCGACGACGCGGGTTGCCCGGTCGTGTTCCACATGCTCGTGAACGGCGTGAGCATGAAGACCTCCTGCAGCTTCGAGAAGTCGAAGTCCTTCAGCGCACCGACGAGCGGCGGTGGCTTGCCGACCGTCGGGGTGAGCAGCAGGTCGTAGTCGTCGAAGAAGGCGACGACCTCACGCGATCGCCGCTGCAGATCTCCCATGGTCCGGACGTAGTCGGCGGCCGAAACACCCCTTCCCATCTCGAGGAGCATGCGGTTCCACGGATCGAACGTGGCGGGGTCGGGCAGGTCTGCCTCTCGGGCTGCGAAGTTCCCGGCGAAGATCATCGCCGCCTGCATGAGGAGCGCGCTGTCGAACGACGGCGGCGCGGCCTCGATGAGCTCGTGGCCCATCTCGCTCAGCAACGTCGCGGAATCGAGCACGGCCTGGCGGTTCGCAGGAGCGATCTCGTCCGCGTCGAAACCGGGATGTGGATGGAACGCGATGCGCAGCGTGCCCGGGTCTGCACCGGCCTCTTCGCGGTAGGGACGCGCCGGCGGGATGACCCAGTGCGCGTCGCCCTTCGCGTAGCCCTGCATCACATCGAGCAGCGCGGCCGTGTCCGCGACCGTGCGGCCGATCGGCCCGTTGATCGAGAAGAACTGCTCGGGCCCAGGCGAGGCCGACACCCTCCCGCGTGAGGGCTTGAGGCCGAACGCGCCACACCACGACGACGGGTTGCGGATCGAGCCACCACCGTCGGAGCCCTGCGAGATCGGGCAGAGCCCGGCGACGATCGCCGCCGCGGCGCCTCCGGACGACCCTCCGCAGCTGCGCTCGAGGTCCCACGGGTTGCGGCCGGGCGGGTACGCAGGCGGTTCGCTCACGTTGAGCGGCCCGAACTCGGGGGTGATCGTCTTGCCGAGGATCGTGAACCCGGCACGACGGATGCGAGCGACGAGCTCGTCGTCACGCTCGGGGATGCGATCGGCCCACGCCGCAGTGGCATGCGTGGACCGAATGCCCGCAGTGTCGTTGAGGTCCTTGATCGAGATGGGGACGCCGCAGAAGTCGGGGACCTCCTCACCGCTCGTGAGTGCCTTCTCAGCGGCACGTGCGGCGTCGAGAGCGACCTCGGCAGCCACGGTGATGTACGCGCCGAGCCGTGGGTTGATGCGCTCGATGCGGTCGAGGTACAGCTCCGCGAGCTCGACGGGAGACACGTCACGAGTTCGCAACATCGCGGCTTGATCGAGCGCGGATGTGAACGCGAGGTCGTCGGTCGCCATGTCAGTCGACAGTACCCCTCGCTTGACTTTGTGTGAACGGTGCCTAGCATTCGCCGCATGATCCGACACGGGGGACGGACTCGTCTCACTCGCACTGCGTTCACCCGCACCGCGCTCGCCCTTGGGTTGGCGCTCGCCTTCGTTGCCGCGGCATGCGGCGACGACTCGGGCAGCAGCTCGGCCAACACCACAGCGGGTGGTGGCGCAGCGACGACGGCCGCTGCGGGCACGACCGCCGCGGGCGCAGCAACGACCGCAGCAGCCGAGACGACCACGACCGTCGCCCTCACGGGCCCGCCGATCAAGCTGATGGTGATGTACGAAGGCACGGGCGCCGTCGCAACGCCCGAGGTCGCCGAGGGGGCCAAGGCAGCCGCCGACGCGATCAACGCCGCTGGCGGCGTCGACGGCTCGCCGATCGTGCTCGAGAACTGCGATCTGAAGAACGACCCGAACGCGGCCACTGCCTGCGGCAACCAGGCCGTCTCGGATGGTGTTGTGGCGGTCGTCAGCCCGGTCAGTGCGAACGGCGCGCAGTACTATCCCGCGCTCGAGAAGGCGCAGATCCCCGTCGTCGGCGACGTGCCCGCCTCGGCAGCTGACTTCACTTCGCCGGCCTCGTTCCCGCTGTACGGCGGCATCGTGAGCGCGTCGGGTGGCCTCGCCAACGAGCTCGCGACTCTCGCCGGTGCGAAGGCAGTGAGCCTCGCTCGCATCGACCTCGCCGCGGCGTCGGCCATCGGGATCTTCGCCAACCAGGCGCTCGCGCCCCTCGGGCTCAAGGTGGTCAATGACATCAGCATCCCGGTCGGAGCGCCGGACATGTCGACCTACGTCGCCTCTGTGCTGCAGAACGGCACGGACGGCGTCCTCGTCGGTCTCGCCGGGCAGGACGCGACGAACTTCATCATCGCGTTGCGGCAGTCGAACCCGAACATCCCGATCTCGGCCACGACCACCGACTTCGATGGCGTGAGGAAGGCGCTTGGCGACGCGGCGAACGGCATCTACGTCACCGCGTTCTTCAACAACGCCGACACCGACGCGACGGGGTTCGGGAAGTATCAAGCAGCGATGGCGGCCGCCGGGTTCAAGAACCTCACCGAATTTCGCCCGAACGCGTACTCGGCCGTGCAGGTCGTCGCGCAAGTGCTGCAAGGGCTCCCCGAGAAGACAGCGGCGGCCCTCTACGCCAAGCTGCCGACGGTCACGGGGCTGAAAGTCGACCTCTTGCCGCCGCTGCAGTTCACAAAGCCCGCCGGCGCGATCCCGAGGGTGTTCAACGTGTGCGGCTACTTCCAGCAACTCGAGAACGGCGAGTTCAAGACCTTGAGCACGGGCTTCATCGACATGTTCACCGGCAAGCCCTGCTAAATCGTCCTGACATATGGACGTAGTCCGCTTCGCGCTCCTCGGACTGGGAGCGGGGTCGGTCTACGCGCTCGTGGCGCTGGGCCTGGTGCTCGTCTATCGAGGATCGGGCGTCCTCAACTTCGCGCAAGGCGCGATGGGGATGATCGGGGCGTTCACGTTCTACGTGTGGCGCGACGACGGCATGCCGCCGGTGCTCTCGTTCGTGCTCTCGGTCGCGCTCGGCGTCGCGATCGGCGTCGCCACGCACGTCGTGATCATGCGGCCACTTCGGCGCGCGCCGGCGATCTCCCGTCTCATCGCCACACTCGCGCTGCTCACCGTCCTCATGGCGATCGGGCTCCAGCTGTGGGGTGACACACCGCGAATCGTTGCTCACATCCTTCCGATCGGCACGGTCACCGTGCTGCCCGGCGTCGAGATCGGCCAGGATCGGCTCTGGCTGTTCGGCGTCGCGGTCGTGCTCACAGCGGTCCTGAGCTACGTCTACAAGCACACGCGGTTCGGGATGGCGACGAGCGCAGTCGCGGAGAACCGGCGAGTGCCCGCGATGCTCGGCATCTCGCCCGACATCGTCGCCGCCGCCAACTGGGGACTCGGGGCAGGTCTGTCGGTCGTCGCAGCGATCCTCATCGTGAACGTCAGCGGCCTCAACGTCACGAACCTCGCGCTGCTCGTCGTGCCCGGCATGGCGGCCGCGCTCGTCGGCGGGTTCCGGTCGTTCTGGCTCACGCTCGCCGGCGGCCTGATGATCGGGGCGCTCGAATCCGAGATCGCGTTCCTGCAGACGAAGGTGTCCGATCCCGCCGCGCTGCAGGGGTGGGGACGCTCGGTGCCGTTCGTGGTGATCATCATCGTGCTGATGGTGCGGGGCCGCGCCCTCCCGCTGCGCAGCGAGGCGGCGGAGCGACCGCCCGAGGTCGGCACCGGGAAGGTGCGGCCTCAGATCGCGCTCCCGCTCGCGGCTGCCGGATTCGCGATCGTGGCGTTCGGTCTGCCGGCCAACGGCGTCGAAGCCGCAACCACGACAGCGACGACCGCGATCGTCGTGCTGTCGCTCGTCGTGGTCACCGGCTACGCGGGCCAGCTCTCGCTCGCGCAGTTCGCGCTCGCCGGCACCGGCGCGTGGATAGCGACGCGGCTCATCGTGAACTACGACATCTCCTTCGAGCTCGCGGGCCTGATCGGCATCCTGGGCACCATTCCCGTCGGTCTGCTCGTCGGGCTCCCTGCGCTGCGGTCGCGCGGCGTGAACCTCGCGGTAGCGACGCTCGGCCTGTCCCTCGTCGTCGAGAGCCTCATCCTCAACAACCCACGCCGCACCGGTGGCATCACGGGCACGCAGATCGGCTCGGTGCGCTTCTTCGGCATCGACTTCGACACCGCCGCGCATCCCGCTCGCTACGCGGCGCTCGCGTACGCTCTGTTCGTCGTGCTCGCGTTCGGCGTGGCGAACCTTCGCCGCGGTCGAGCCGGACGGCGCCTCGTCGCGGTGCGAACCAACGAGCGCGCGGCTGCGTCACTCGGCATCAGTGTCGTCGGGGCCAAGCTCTACGCGTTCGGGTTGGGCGCGGGCATCGCGGCGGTGGGCGGCGTGCTCATCGGGTTCCGGCGGCCGAGCGTCGTCTTCTATCCCACGTTCTCGGTCTTCCAGTCGATCCTCGTCGTGCTCTACGCGGTGATCGGAGGCATCGGGTTCGTCGCGGGCGCGCTGATCGGCGCCGCGCTCGCACCCGGGGCGATGGTGCCCTACCTGTTCGGCGGCCTGCTCGACAGTGCGCAGGCCGTGCAGCTGACGCTCGGCGTGCTCGTGTTCGTCGTCCTGCTTCTGGCTCCCAACGGCATCGCGAGCCTCGCCACCAAGGTGCGCATCTGGGCGCAGCGAGGTGACGCGCTGACCGAAGGTGGACGCCCCGCGATCACCTCGAAGATCCTGAAGGCGCAGGACGTGCGGGTGCGCTTCGGGGTCGTCGACGCGCTGTCGGGTGTGTCGATCGAGGTGCGGCCTCGGGAGGTGCTCGGTCTCATCGGACCGAACGGAGCCGGGAAGTCGACGTTGATCGACGCGCTCACGGGGTTCGCACGACCGGCCGCAGGCAGCGTGCTGCTGGACGGGGACGACGTCACATCGTGGTCGGCCCGGCGGCGCGCAGTCGCCGGGGTCGGGCGCTCGTTCCAGAGCCTCGAGCTGTTCGACGGCATGACTGTGCGCGAGAACCTGCGCACCGCAGCCGACAAGCGTGACGGCCTCGCCTACCTGACCGACCTCTTCCACCCTGGACGCGCGCCGTTGAGCCCGACAGCGAGCGCAGTCGTGCGCGAGTTCGGCCTCGAAGACGATCTCGACAAGCGACCCGAGGAGCTCTCGTTCGGCAAGCGGCGCCTCGTCGCGCTCGCGCGCGCTGTCGCGGCAGAGCCTTCGGTCCTCCTGCTCGACGAGCCGGCCGCGGGGCTCGGCGAGCTCGAGACGCAGGAGCTCGGCCGCCTCATCCGACGCCTCGCAGACGAGTGGGGGATGGCAGTGCTCCTCGTCGAGCACGACGTGTCGTTGGTCCTCGGCGTGTGCGACCGCGTGGCGGTGCTCGACTTCGGTCATCTCATCGCCGAGGGCGACCCGACGACGATCGGCCGCGACCGCACGGTCGTGCAGGCCTATCTCGGCGAAGAGGAGTCGACCGCGGTTCCGCGCGCCAACGTCGGCACCGTCGATGCGGAGCCCTTGCTCGCTGCCCATGGCCTCTCGGCCGGCTACAACGACCAACCCGCCGTCCGCGACGTCGAGCTGTCGGTGCGACGCGGCGAGGTGCTCGTCGTCCTCGGGGCGAACGGTGCGGGCAAGACCACGACGCTCCTGGCGCTCGCCGGTGAGCTGCGACCACTGTCTGGCGAGGTGCTGTGGCAGGGCCACCGGATCGACGCGCCGCTCCACCGCCGAGCCGCGACCGGCACCGCCCTCGTGCCCGAGGAGCGCTCCGCGGTGCGATCGCTCTCCGTCGCCGACAATCTGCGGCTCGGCGGCGTGCCGGTCGAGCGCGCCATCGCCCTCTTCCCTGAGCTCGAGCCGCTCTTGGGCCGCAGCGCGGGGCTCATCTCCGGTGGTGAGCAGCAGATGCTCACGCTCGCTCGCGCGCTCGGCCGCGACCCGCAGGTCGTGCTCGCTGACGAGGTCTCGCTCGGGCTCGCGCCGCTCGTCGTCGACCGTCTGCTCACCGCGCTGCGAGAAGCGGCCGACCGAGGCATGGCGGTCGTGGTCGTCGAGCAACGAGCGCGCCGCGCGCTCGACATCGCCGACAACGTCGTGGTGCTCCGCCGAGGCCGTGTCGAGCTCGCGGGCTCGGCCGCGGAGCTGCGGGGATCATTCGCGCAGATCGAACGCGCCTACCTCACCGGCGTTCAAGAGTGAACGCGTCTCACGTGTGTGCAGGAGTGAACGTGACCGGCATGTGACGCACGCCGGCGATGAAGCTCGACGCCATGCGCTCCGGTGCACCAGCCGGCGCGATGTCGGGACACCGAGTGAGGAGCTCACGGAGCAACGCGGCGATCTCGATGCGGGCGACGTGCATCCCGAGGCAGAGATGCGGACCGCCACCACCGAACGCCATGTGCGGATTCGGGGTGCGCGCGACGTCGAACCGATCTGGATCCGTGAACACGTCTTCGTCGCGGTTGCCCGAGCCGTAGAACACCATGATCTTGTCGCCCGCTGCGATCGCCTGACCGCGGATCTCGGTGTCCGCCATCGCGGTGCGGCGGAAGTGCGCGACCGGTGACGTGCACCGCAGCATCTCGTCGACCGCCGTCGGGAGCAACGTGTCGAGATCCGCCTGTAGCCGCGCGCGCTCGTCAGGGTGACCGAAGAGCATCTGCACGCCAGCGGCGACGAGGTTGCGTGTCGTGTCGCCACCCGCGTTCACGAGGAGCAGGAAGAACCAGTTGAGCTCGGCATCGGTGAGGCGGTCTCCGTCGACCTCGGCTTGCACCAACGTCGACGCGATGTCGTCGCCGGGCTTCTCGCGCTTCGCGCGCGCGACCTCGTCCGCGTAGCCGAGCATCTCCACCATCGCGGCGACTCGTTGCTCGGGCGGAGCCACCGCGTCGTCGTTCGTGTGCATGAGCTCGGTCAGGTCGTAGAGGTGCTCGCCGTCTGCTCGGGGGATGCCCATCAGCTCGGCGATGAGTCCGGACGGAAGGCGACCGGCGACGTCGGTGACCAAGTCACACTCGCCGCGACCCACGATGTCGTCGACGATCTCGCGAGCCAGCTCGTCGATGCGCTGGCGGAGGAGCTCCGCGTTCTTCGGCGTGAACCCCCGGCTCACCAGCATCTTGAACCGATCGTGCTGCGGCGGGTCCATGTTGAGCATCATCTGGCGCGACGCCATGAGCCCCATCTCGTCGGGGTCGGCGACCATCGTGCCCTTGGCGTACGAGCTGAACAGCCGCGGCTGACGGCTGACCATGCGGATGTCGTCGTACCTCGTCAGCGCCCAGAAGTCTTCGCCCTCGGGGTACGGATGGCGGAACACTGGCGCGTTCGTCCGGAGCCACGCGTACTGGTCCCATGGATGCCCGTGCGCGAACGCCGACGGGGAGACCAGATCGATGTCGCTCGAGTCCATCCCGAGCGACGCTACCGCCGCGGTGTGTCAGCTACCGGAGGTGGCAACCGCCTCGGAGGTCACGGGAGAGACCGCGGTCGTGGCCGGCGAGACCGCGCTGGTGCCCGAGACTGCTGTCGTCGCTGGCGAGTTGTTGCTGCCGCTGTCATCTCCGCACGCTGGGAGGACGCTGAGTGCGATCGCGAGAGCGGGAACGGCGAGGAGGTACTTGGGGCTGAGCTTCATGTCGCATCGGTACCCGCGAGCGCGCCACGGCATCCCGCGGCGGCGCGTGTGTCACCGAACTCTCAGGGTCGCTCACCCCGACCACCCGCCCCACCTCTCGTGCCTCATCATCGCGAGTTACCGTTCGGCCGTGCCGAGCTTCGACGAGGGGATGCGCATCCGGACAGAAGTCCTCGGCGCCGAGCACGTCGAGCGCTCCGGTGCAAGCGTCACCGACCTCGATCGGCGCTTCGTCGAGTGGATCACGACGAACGTCTGGGGCGACCTCTGGGCGGACCCGACCCTCGATCGAAAGACCCGCAGCATGGTCACGATCGCGATCCTCGCGGCCCTCGGCCGTGAGGAGCTCGTGCTGCACCTGCGCGCCTCGACGGGCACGGGCGTCACCGACGCCGAGCTCGCCCAGGTGCTCCAACACGTCGCTGTCTACGCCGGCGTGCCCGCTGCGAACCACGCCTTCCAGGCCGCGAAGGCGGCCCGAGCCAAGTGAGCCCGCGATGACGATCACCTACACACCCCGCGCGCACGAGGACCATCCGCCGTTCCTGTACGCCGATTACAAGAGCACGCGGAAGCGGTCACCGTCGATGCCGCTGATCCCTCTCGTGCAGTCCCTCTCGGAAGTCACCGGCCCGGGGCCGGCGTGGAACGACCTTTCCGAGGAGGACGCCGACCTCACGACGAACGCCGGCACGGGCGGTGAGGCCATCGGGCAGCGGTCGATCATCACGGGCCGGGTGCTCGACGAGAACGGGAACCCGGTGCCCAACACGCTCATCGAGCTGTGGCAGGCGAACGCGTGTGGCCGCTACATGCACTGGCGCGAGGTCGAGTTCCCCGCGCCCCTCGATCCCAACTTCCTCGGTGCCGGTCAGTGCCGTACGAACGCCGACGGCGAGTACCGGTTCATCACGATCAAGCCGGGGCCGTACCCGTGGGGCAACCACTACAACGCGTGGAGGCCGGCCCACATCCACTTCTCGCTGCTGGGGCCCGCACTCACGACACGCCTCGTCACCCAGATGTACTTCCCCGACGACCCGCTCTTCGATCTCGACCCGATCTTCCAGTCGGTGCCCGAGCACGCTCGCCCGCGCCTGATCGCGGCCTACGACCACGAGGTGACGATCCCGAACTGGGCGCTCGGCTACCGGTGGGACATCGTGGTGCGAGGCACCGCGTGAGTGGCCCGACGCCGTCGCAGACCGTCGGCCCGTACTTCACCATGGAAGTCACGGGCGAGGGAGAGAACGTGCTCACCTCGCCGGAGACGATCGGGCAACGCATCCGCATCGAGGGCGTCGTGCTCGACGGAGACCGCAATCACATCGAAGACGCGCTGCTCGAGCTCTGGCAAGCGAACGCAGCCGGTCGGTACAACCATCCCGTCGACGATCGGGAGGATGTGCCCCTCGACGCCGCCTTCACCGGCTTCGGTCGTTGCGCGAGCGACTTCCACACGGGCGCGTTCACGTTCCTCACGATCAAACCGGGCCCTGTGCCTCATCCGAGCGGTGGGATGCAGGCGCCCCACATCTCGTTGATCATCCAAGCGCGGGGCATGCTCGACCCGACGTACACGCGCATCTACTTCGACGACGAAGCCGAAGCGAATGCCGCGGACCCGGTGCTCGCCACCGTTCCCGAGGGCCGGAGAGCGACGTTGATCGCGCGGCGCATCGACGACGACGGCGGCTCGACACCCACCTACCGGTTCGACATCCGCTACCAGGGCGACGACGAGACCGTCTTCTTCGACGTGTAGCCGATGCGGATCTATCCAGGGTTCTCCACGAACACGCTCGACGCGATCTGGAGTGACGAGTCTCGAGTGGCTGCGATGGCGGACGTCGAAGCAGTGGTCGCGTTCGCGCAGGGCGAAGCGGGCGACATCCCGAAGGCTGCCGCGCTCGCGATCGCCGAAGCGACCGCGACGCCGATCCCTGCCGGCATCCTCGAGTCCGGCTGGGAGGCGGGTACTCCCGTGGTCCCGCTGCTCGACGTGTTGCGCGAGCGCCTCGAACCCGATGTTGCCTCACACCTCCATCACGGGCTGACCACCCAGGACATCGTCGACACCGCGGCGATGACGCTCGCGCGCGACAGCGTCACCGAGATCCGCCGCCTCGGCACGGCCGCGAACGCCTCGCTGACCAGCGCGAGGGATCGATTCGGCGCGACCGCCACGACGGCGCGCTCGTTCCTGCAGCCGGCGTCCGGCACGACTCTCGGCTTCCGGTTCGACCGATGGCTCGCGGCACTCGACGCCTTGCAGCTCGCGCCGACGCGCTTCCCCATCCAGCTCGGCGGGCTCATCGGCGACCGAGCCGCCATCGGCGGAGGCGTTGTGTCGCTCGCGGCCGAGGGCCTCGATCTCGACGATGCTCCCCGCGCCTGGCACACCGACCGCACCCCCGTGCTCGACCTCGTGACCCTCGCGCTCCGCTATGCGCAATGGGCGGAGAAGGTGGCGAACGACATCGCACTGCTCACCGCGTTCGGGGAGATCACGACCCGGGCGGGCGGCTCGAGCGCCGCGGCCGGCAAGCACAACCCGATCGACGCGATGCGCGCCATGGCCGCGGCCGAGGCATGCGCGGGCGTCGCGTCGATCGTGCTGCTCGGCAAGCCCCACGAGCTCGAACGGGGCCTCGGGTCATGGCACGCGGAGTGGTTCGCCCTGCCCCTCGTCTTCTCGACCGCGGCCGCTGCGATGGACGCGATCGGCGCCTCGCTCGAATCGTTGGAACCGACATGACCGAGACGGTCAACGTCAGCGACGGCACCCACATCGCGTATGCCGAGGTCGGCGACGAGAAGGCGCCGCCCCTCGTGCTGGTCCACTCGCTCGGCTGCGATCACCACATGTGGGATCCGCAGATCGACCGCCTCGCCGAGACACATCGGGTGATCGCGGTCGACATCCGCGGCCACGGCGCGAGCGACGCGCCCGACGACGACTACACGCTCGATCGACTCGGCCTCGACGTCGTCGACCTGGTCGACTGGCTCGGCATCGACGGGTTCGACTACTGCGGGCTGTCGATCGGCGGTCTCA
>DATKAS010000506.1:0-5798 GCA_035497855.1 Acidimicrobiales bacterium | reverse complement strand
CGGTCGGCGACGGCGTCGAGCACCTCGTCGACGAGCGATCGGATGAGTGGCTCCTCCCGGGCCGCCCCACGCGGGGTGAGCCTGCGGGCGACGAGCGCCCGCTGCTCGGCGTGCCCGGGATCGTCCTGGGCGATCATGTTGTCTTCCTGGGGCGACCACATCGACCGGTACCCCTGCCCGCTCACGAACACCTTCGCCCGACGCTCGACGTCGAGCACATCGGCGTAGCGCGTGACGCCCACCATCCCCGTCTTCGGGTCGCGGTACACCGGGTCGTTGGCGCGCAGGTACGTGAACGTGTCGTGCATGCCGCCGAGGTCGGCGTAGAAGCCCTCGTCGAGGAGGTCCGGTTTCGCGGTCACGCTCATGCGGGTGCAACAGTGGCACATGGACTTCGACGTCATGGTCGGTCCGAGTTCCTGGGCCGACGCCGCTGACCTCGCTCGTCGCGTCGAGCAGGCGGGGTTCTCGGGCATGGTGTTCACGGAGACGGGTCAGACACCGTGGATGAGCATCGCGGCCGCGGCGACCGCGGCACCGGCTCTCATGTTCTCGACGGGCATCGCTGTCGCGTTCCCCGTGAGCCCGATGATCGCGGCTGGCATCGCGTGGGAGCTCGCAGGCAACACGAGTGGACGCTTCCGTCTCGGGCTGGGCAGCCAGGTGAAGGCACACATCGAGCGTCGCTACGGCATGCCGTTCGAGCCGCCGGGTCCCCGCATGCGCGACTACGTGCTCGCCGTGAAGGACTCACTCGCCGCCTTCCGCGGCGACACGAAGCTCGCCCACGACGGCCCCTATTACAAGCTGTCACTGCTGCCCGATCAGTGGCGGCCGCCGATGCACGCTCACGGGGACATCAAGGTCGACGTCTCTGCCGTCGGCCCATGGATGACGACGATGGCCGGCGAGGTCGCGGACGGGGTCCACGTGCATCCCTTGCACTCGGTGCAGTACCTCCAACAGCGCCTGATCCCCGCCGTCGAGGCGGGTGCGGCGCGAGCGGGACGACGCCGTGCCGACGTCGATCTCCTCATCCCCGCCTTCATCGTCCCGGGTGACACGGCCGAAGAGCGGGAGGCGCTCATCCGCCGCACGCGCATGCAGATCGGGTTCTACGGGTCGACACGGAACTACGCGTTCCAGTTCGACGACCTCGGCTTCGACGGCACATCAGCAAAGCTGAACGAGCGGCTGAAGTCCGGTGATCTCGACGGTGTGATGGCCACGATCACGGACGAGATGCTCGACGTCTTCGCGATCATCGGTCCGTGGGACGAGATCGCCGAGCGCGTGGTCGACCGCTACCAGGGCGTCGCGGCTCGGGTGATCTCGTACCTCACGGTCGAGGACGTCGCTCACCATCCGGATCACCTCGACCGCTGGGGCGAGATCGCCCGAGCCGTGCGAGACGCGTGAGGGGAGAAGAACATGCGCTCGATCGTCTGCACCGGATACGGCACCGAGGGCAACTTCGTTCTCGAAGAGACGGCGACACCTGACCCCGCGCCGGGACAGGTGCGGGTCGCGGTCAAGGCCGCGGGCGCGTCGTTCGTGGATGCGCTGCAGGCAGCGGGCAAGTATCAGTTCGCCGCGCAGCCGCCCTACGTGCCGGGAGGCGAGGCGGCCGGAGTCATCGACGCCGTCGGCGAAGGCGTCGACGGATGGCGGGCCGGCGATCGCGTGATGGTCACTGTCGGCAAGGGCGCGTTCGCCGATCACGTGCTGGCGTTCCCGCAACAGCTCCTGCTCCTGCCCGACGCGATCGACCTCGCGGTCGGCGCATCGTTCATGCAGGTGTACGGCACCGCGTGGTTCGCCTTCAAGAAGCGCACCGTCGTGCGGCCGGGCGAGGTCGTGCTCGTGACCGGCGCGGGCGGCGGCGTGGGGTTGGCCGCGATCGATGTCGCACGCTCGCTCGGCGCGCGCGTGATCGGCGTCGCGTCGTCGGACGCGAAGCGCGCGCTCGCCACGGCGATGGGCGCGGAGTCCACCATCGATCCGATCACGGAGGACGTGAAGACGCGGGCGCGCGAGCTCACCGACGGTGCCGGTGTCGACCTCGTCTACGACGTCGCGGGCGGCGACGTGTCAGAGCCCGCTCTCCGCGCGCTCAGGTTCGACGGGCGATTCCTGGTCATCGGCTTCCCGGGGGGCATCGCGAAGGTGCCGCTGAACCTCGTGCTGCTCAACAACCGGACCGTGATCGGCGTCGAGTGGGGTGGCTGGGTGCCCCGCAACATGGAAGAGAACCGGGCGATGATCGGCGAGATCGTGGACGCGATCGCTCGCGGCGAGCTCCATCCGGTCAAGCCGACGGAGCGCCCGCTCACCGACGCGCGGGCCGTGTTGACCGAGCTGCTCGATCGGCAGGCCGCCGGGAAGATCGTGCTCGTGCCCTGACCGCATGCGGACGGGGCATCCTCAGCTCATCCCGCCCCGAGCTCCGCCGTTGACCGCGACCACCTGCCCGGTCACGTAGTCGGCGAGCGGTGAGCACAACCAGAAGATCGCGTCTGCCGCGTCGCTGATCGTTCCCGTGCGCCCGAGCGCGACCGCGCCCGAGGGCACCGACCGTGCCGCGTACATCTCCTCGTCGGTGACCACGCGGTCAGGCTCGACGCGGACGCCGAGCCGCTCGGCTTGCTTCGCCGGCATGCCGACGTGGATCGTGCGACCACCGGTCTCGATGACCTCGTGCTCCGACTGCGGCAACCCGAAGCGGGTCTGGATGACGCCGAAGGCGACGGCGTTGACGTTCACGCGGTAGCGGCCCCATTCCTGAGCGAGCGTCCGCATGAGACCGAGCATCCCGGCCTTCGCCGACGCGTAGTTCCCTGCCCCGGCCAGACCCCATTGCCCGGCGAGCGACGAGACCATCACGGTCTTGCGATGACGCCTGATCCCGCGTGCCTCGTCGGACTCGGCCGCGGCACGGAACACCGGCGCGCAAGCACGCGCCAAGCGGAACGGCACCACGAGATGGATGTCGAGCATGGCCTGGAACTGCTCGTCGCTCATGCCGTGGATGCCGCCGTCCCACGCGTAGCCCGCGTTGTTCACGACGATGTCGAGCGAGCCGAAGGTGTCGAGCGTATGGCGCACGAGGTCGTCGCAGACCCCTGGAACGACGAGGTCGGCGACGAATGCGCTCGCGCTCCCGTCAGCGAGAGCCTCGTTGAGGCCGCGCACGGTCTCTTCGGCCTTCGCTGCATCGACCTCAGCGATGACGACGCGCGCTCCGTTCGCGGCGAGCATCGTCGCCGTTGCTCCGCCGATGCCCCGAGCGCCGCCCGTGACGATCGCGACCTGACCTGCGAGCAGGTCGGATCGCAGCGTCGGTTCGATGAGCATGCCGTGTCCCCCTGTCAGACGTACTGTGCGATCGCCTCCGCAGCTGCCCTGCGATAGCCACCACCGAACTTGATCGCGTGCACGACGAGCGGCGAGATCTGGTGCAGCGCGACACGCTCCTGCCACCCTTCGGCCAAGGGTTGCGCGTCCGCGTAGGCCGCGAAGCAGTCGGCGCCGAACCCGCCGAAGAGCCGCATCATCGCGAGGTCGTACTCGCGATGGCCTCCGTGGCTCGCGGGATCGATCAGCCAGCTGTGGCCCGACGCGTCGACGAGCCGGTTGCCCGCCCACAGGTCGCCGTGCAGCCGCGCCGGTGGCTCGGCGGGACCGCCGATGGCCCGCAGGCGCTCGGTGTCGAGACGATCGAGGCCTGCGATCGCTCGCTCGGGGAGTGCCTCGCTGTCACGGGCGAGTCGAGCGAGTGGCGCCATCCGCTGCGTCGCGTAGAACGTCGCCCAGTCCGCGCACGGCTCGTTGGGGAGCCCGCGGCTTCCCGTCGTGCGGCGATCCTCTCGTCCGAACACTGGCGCGCCGGCACGGTGGAGTGCTGCGAGTGCTCGTCCGAGCTCGGGTTCCGTGGCCCCCCCGCGTCGTCCCTCGTCGATCCACTCCAAGACGAGGAACGGTGGATCGTCGGAAACGGCGAGCACCTCGGGCACGCGCACGACGTCGGGTTCACGCAGCCACCGCAAGCCGGCGGCCTCGGTCGTGAAGAAGCCGGGGGGCGCGTTCGGATGGGTCTTCGCGAACACACGACGGCCATCGTCGAGGTCGATCGCGAACGACGCCGCCACATCTCCCCCGTGCACGCGCGCCGCCGCGACGACATCCGCGCCGAGCGCGTCCGCGACGTGGCGCGGGAGATCCATCGATGTCGGTGGGCTACGAGGCCGCGATCGGGTCGACCGCCCACTCGCCGTCGTCGGCCACGATGCGACCGGCACCGGGTCCTCCCCAATGTGTACCGATCACGAGCGTGCCGTCGGAGTAGCGCTCGAGGAAGCTCGCGCGCGTGTCGGCCGCGGCCTGCTGATCGAAGTCGAACGCCGACGAACGCGCAACGTCTGCGATCTGGATCGGCGTGTGGATCATGTCGCCGGTGATGACTGCTCGCTCGCCGGCAGACTCGATGACGACCGACACGTGACCCGGCGTGTGGCCGGGGGTGGAGTCGAAGCGGATGCTGCCGTCCACGGCGTGATCCACCGGCACGAGGTCGACGAGCCCCGCGGCGTGCACGGGTGCGACGGAGTCACCGAAGAGGTCGTCGCCACTCGCGTCCGGCGTCACCTTCCAGTACTCGAACTCGGGCTCCGCGAGCAGGTAGCGGGCGTTCGGGAACGTCGGCACCCACCGCCCCTCGACGAGCCTCGTGTTCCAGCCGATGTGATCGACGTGGAGGTGCGTGCACACGACCGCGTCGATGCTGTCGGGCGGGAAGCCGGCGGCCTCGAGGTCGGCGAGGAACGGAAGAGCGAGCTCGTGCCAGCCCGGATTGGCACGAGGCTTGTCGTTGCCGACGCAGGTGTCGACGGCGACGCGCACGCCGTCGAGCTCGACGACCAGGCACTGGATCCGCTGCAGCAGGTAGCCGCCGTCGTCGACGAACGTCCCTTGCAACCACGGCGCTCGATGGGCCATGTCCAGCACACCCGC
This sequence comes from Acidimicrobiales bacterium, assembly GCA_035497855.1. GTDB lineage: Bacteria > Actinomycetota > Acidimicrobiia > Acidimicrobiales > DATKAS01 > DATKAS01. Next base: position 788 of record DATKAS010000506.1, on the reverse strand, counting down.
CTTGTCGAGGCCTTTGAACAGGAAGCGCGGCGACGTGACGGACTCGACTTCGACGATCGGCGTGATCGTGGCCCGACCGACGTTCCATGCAGTCATTGCGTCCTCCTTCGGTTCAGCGGGCGACGAACCGCGCCGGTCGTCGTTCCTGCACCGCCTTCACTCCTTCACGGAAGTCGTCGGTGCGCTGCAGTCTTTCCTGCTCGGCTCGTTCACGCGCCATCGCGGCACGCACCGCTTCGACGAGTGGGCCACGCATCGTCTGCCGGATCGAACGCGTCGCGAGCGGCCCCGCTGCCGCGATCTCGGAGGCATACGCCTGCGCACGTGGCCGGAGCTCGCTCGCGTCGACGAGGACGTCGCACAGCCCGAGCTCGCGCGCGCTCGTTCCGTCGACGCGTCGCCCCGTGTACAAGAGGTCCATCGCAGCCTGATGGCCCACGACCAAGGGGAGGGTGACGGTCAGACCGAAGCCGTGGTGGAAGCCGAGCAGCGCGAAGTTCGCGGCGAAGCGCGACTCGGGCGACGCGACGCGAAAGTCCGCCGAGAGCGCGAGACCGAGGCCGCCGCCGATCGCGGCGCCCTGCACCGCCGCGACGATCGGCAAGGGCTGCTCGAACAGGCGGATGGCGACGTCGTACAGATGGGGCGCGCCGTCGCGGCGAACGGCGCCCGACCCTCCGCTGAAGTCGGCGCCAGCGCAGAAGTTCTTGCCCTCGCTGCAAAGGACGACCGCACGCACGTCGTCGCGGGCGGCGAGCTCGTCGAGCACGTCTGCGAGGCCACCGATC
>DATKAS010000505.1:0-3948 GCA_035497855.1 Acidimicrobiales bacterium | reverse complement strand
CGAACCTGTCGTACGTGCCCGAGCAGCACACGGACTTCATCTTCACCGTCGCAGGTGAAGAGCTCGGGTTCGTCGGAGTCTCGATCATCATGTTCCTCTACGCCGTGCTCGCTTGGCGGATATGGCGCATCGGCACCCTGTCGCGCGACCTCTTCGGGATGCTCGTGTGCGCCGGCGCGCTCTCGTTGCTGGTGTTCCAGCTCTTCGAGAACATCGGGATGACGACCGGCATCATGCCGATCACGGGCATCCCCCTGCCGCTGCTGTCGTACGGCGGTTCCTCCACGATGGCCTTCCTCGCGATGATCGGCCTCGTGGAGAGCGTCCACATGCACCGATTTGTTTGACGAGCCGCAGAGCGGCTCGTCCTCGCTGCGCTCGACAATCGGTGCTTCGCGCACCCGGACGCCGCACTGCGGCGCCCAACCAGGGCTCCGTGCGGGCCCTGCCCGATAGACTCGTCCCTCACATGAGCTCACTCTGGCCCAGGCTCGAGCCTCTCCTGGCCAAGGTGCAGAAGCCGGCTCGGTACATCGGAGGCGAAGACGGCGCCCTGACGCCCGACCACGACGTGGGGAAGGTCGGGTGGCTCCTCGTCTATCCCGATGCCTACGAGATCGGGCTGCCCAACCAGGGGCTGCAGATCCTCTACGAGATCCTGAACGAGCGTGGCGATGCAGTCGCCGAGCGCTCGTACGCGCCGTGGCTCGACCTCGAGGCGCTCATGCGCAGCCACCGCGTGCCGCTGTTCTCCGTGGACACGCACCGGCCCGCGGGAGAGTTCGACCTCATCGCGTTCAACCTGTCCGCCGAGCTCGTGTACACGAACGTGCTCAACTGCATCGACCTCGCGGGTGTGCCGGTGCGCGCACGAGATCGCGGTCCCGAGCATCCGCTGATCGGTGCTGGCGGCCACTGCACGTACAACCCAGAGCCGCTCGCGGACTTCGTGGACTGGTTCGCGATCGGCGACGGCGAGGAGGTCGTGTCGGACATCACCGAGGTGGTGCGCGCGTGGAAGGCGAGCGGCCGCACCGCGGGCTCACGCGAGCGGGTGCTGCACGACCTCGCGACGATCCCCGGCGTCTACGTGCCGTCGATGTACGACGTCGAGTACGACGGTGAGCGGCTCGTCTCGGTCACGCCCCGGCACCCCGATGTGCCCGAAGCCGTCGTCAAGCGCACGATCGCGGACCTCGCCGACTGGCCGTACCCGCGCAACCAGCTCGTGCCGTTGACCGAGGTCGTGCACGACCGGCTCAACGTCGAGGTGTTCCGCGGGTGCACGCGCGGCTGTCGCTTCTGCCAGGCCGGGATGATCACGCGCCCCGTGCGCGAGCGTCCCGAGGAGCAGGTGCGCACGATGGTCGCTGAAGGGCTGCGGCGCACCGGCTACGACGAGGTGAGCCTCACGTCGCTGTCGACCGCGGATTTCAGTGGCATCGAGCGAGTCGTCGCGGACGTCGTGAACGATCCGGTGAACCGCGGCCAGGTGTCCGTGTCGCTTCCCAGCCTGCGGGTCGACGCGTTCACCGTCGGCATCGCTGCGACCGTCGGGTCGGCGCGCCGCACGGGCCTCACGTTCGCGCCGGAAGCGGGTTCATGGCGCCTCCGCACGGTCATCAACAAGCTGATCACCGAGGACGATCTCTACAGCGCGGTCGAGTCCGCCTACTCGCAGGGCTGGACGCGTATGAAGCTCTACTTCCTCACGGGTCTGCCCACCGAGCAAGACAGCGACACCCTCGGCATCGCCGAGCTCGCGAAGGAGTGCGTCGCCATCGGCAAGCGGCACACGCCGCGCGCGTCGGTCACCGTCTCGGTCGGAGGGTTCGTCCCGAAGCCGCACACGCCGTTCCAGTGGTTCGGTCAGAACACGGTCGAGGAGCTGCACCGCAAGGTGAACCTCCTGCGCGACGCGACGAAGGGCGCGCGTGGCGTGCAGCTGAAGTGGCACGACCCCAGAGCCACCCTCGCCGAGGGCATCGCGAGCCGGGGCGACCGTCGCATCGGCAGGGTCATCGAGCACGTGTGGCGGGCCGGCGGCACGTTCCAAGAGTGGTCCGAGTGCTTCGACGTCGCGCGCTGGCACGAGGCGATGGCCGCATGCGGACTCTCGATCGACTGGTACGTGCATCGGCACCGCACCGAGGCCGAAGTCCTCCCGTGGGCCCATGTCACCGCTGGGCTGCACGCCGACTTCCTGTGGCACGACTGGCAGGCGGCGCTGGCCGAGTCGGGCGTCGAGGACTGCCGGTGGACTCCCTGCTACGACTGCGGCGTCTGCACCGGCTACGGGATCGAGCACGTCGTCGCCTCCGCGACCCCGCCGGCGGGCGGGAGCCAGGGCACCGGCCAGGACCGCGCGGCCGGCGGCCGCCGCCGCGCCGACCTCATCCCCGTCCCGATCCCGGTCCGGGCGGCATCATGAGCAAAGTGCGCATCCGCTTCACGAAGCTGGGGAAGATCCGCTTCACCAGCCACCGAGACGTGGCCCGCATGTTCGAGCGCGCCTTCCGGCGCGCAGAGGTCCCCCTCGCGTACACCGAGGGGTTCTCGCCCCGGCCCCGCATCAGCTTCGGCCTCGCACTCTCGACGGGACACGAGTCCCTCGCGGAGTACCTCGACGCCGACCTGCTCGATGTGGGTGACGATGCCGGAGCGCCCATCGACGACCTCGAGCTGTCGAGGCGGCTGAGCGATTCGCTCCCGCACGGCATCGACGTGGTGGCAGCCGCCCCGGTCGACGCGCACGCTCCGTCGTTGCAGCAAGACGTCACGTCCACGACGTGGCGGCTCTCGATCGTCGGTGCCGACCGCGACGCGGTCGAAGCCGCGGCGGATCACGCAATCAGCGCGGCCACGATCATGGCCACGCGCACCCGCAAGGGGCAGGAGTCGATCGACGATCTCCGTCCGTCGCTGCTGTCCCTCGCCCTCGCAGACGTCGCAGACGACCACGTCGTCTTCGCGGCTGAGCTGGCGACCCAACCTCGGGCCCTCCGTCCCGCCGAGCTGGTCGGCGCGGTGTGGCCCACCGTCGACGACGTGCGCGTCCTGCGCACGCACCAGTGGATCGAGCGCGACGGCGCGCGATGGGAGCCGCTCCCATCCGGCGCGACGGAGACGCGCTTCACCAGAAGGGAAACACCCGATGTCCGAACCGATGCCGAGCGACGCCATCGTGCCGTCGGAGCCGCCTGCTGAGGCGCCCGCTCCCGCGTCGACCGACGCCGCGTCCGCACCTCCTCTTCGCAAGAAGCGTCGCCGCGGCAGCCGCGGCGGTCGCAACCGTCAGCGTTCGACCTCGTCCGCGACCCAGCCGCACGACGACGACGTCGACGACGAGCGGCCCGAGCTCCCCGACCGGCCGATGGAAGGCCAGATCCACGATCCCGAGGTTGCCGAGCGGGTGCTCGTGCCCCGCAAGCCGCAGATCGGCGACTCGATGCCGGCGCGCCCCCGCCCAACCGCGGAGGCCGACGGCGAGGCCGACGCCGCAATGTCCGACACGCCAACCCGTCGACGGCGACGTCGCGGCGGCCGTGGGCGTGGCCCGAAGTCCACGCCGGTCACCGCGGACCTCGGCGGCGGCGCCTATGAGGGCGGGTACGACGTCGACGAGGACACGCTCGCCCGCCAGCGGGGCCGGGAGCGCAAGGGCCGTCCGATCGGGCGCTACCTCATGTGCGTGCACGTGCGCCCGGGCGCCACGCAGATCGCGGTGCTCGAGGGCCGCTCGCTCATCGAGCACTACGTGTCGAAGCCGGAAGACGACCCCACCCAGATCCACGGCAACATCTACCTCGGCCGGGTGCAGAACGTGTTGCCCGGCATGGAGGCTGCGTTCGTCGACATCGGCACCCCGAAGAACGCGGTGCTCTACCGCGGCGACGTGCAGTACGACCAGGAGGACATCGTCGAGAAGGGCGCGGGTGCTCGCATCGA
>DATKAS010000504.1:0-3504 GCA_035497855.1 Acidimicrobiales bacterium | reverse complement strand
GGCGCCACGAAGTCGCTCTACGCGAACGATCCCGACGGAAACGAATTCGAGGTGATGTGGGCCGTGCCCCGCGAGCGCCTTCACGAGGTCGAGGGAGCCGCGGCCGTTGCGCCCCTCGATCTGGCCGCGGTCGTGGCCCGGTTCGGGAGCTGATCGCGCGTCCCCGCCGGTCACGGGCTGTGGATTTCGGGAACGAAATCCACCGTGAATTCACAGGGTTGTACCTCTTTCGGTCCACAGGGCGCCCGTCTTAGGTTGACGCCTATCGAAGGCCGCAGCGCGAGAGCAAGGCGGATGGGTGGGGAGCTCGGAGAGCTGGCTCCGGGTGGCACCACGGGGGAGGGCAGGCTCGCTGTGTGAGCCGCCGGGTGCACGAGGCCCGTGCGCTCGCCCCAGACCTGCCTCCTCGCGCTGCGGCCCGCATCGCTCGATCCGGTTGGACTATCCCGGAGAATTCCCAGCCCCGAGGCGTTGACACCCGTGTAACTACAGTGATGTAATACCCCGCACATCTTGTGCTCGAGGCGGTGGGGGCCGCCTCCTCACCACAACATGTTGTGTCCCGGGCCGGTCCTCCCGACCGGCCCGTAGCGTCGAAGCCGAGAGAGGGAGAGTCGATGTCGCTGGCGCCGGAGCAGACGGGGATCGGGATCCGCAGGCACTTCACGACCCCTGGAGTCGATCCCTACGACCAGGTCGACTGGGAGCGTCGAGACGCCCGCATCACCGACTACCGCGATGGCTCCGTCGCGTTCGAGCAACGGGGCGTCGAGGTGCCCTCCACGTGGTCGGTGAACGCCACGAACATCCTCTCCCAGAAGTACTTCCGCGGCACCCTCGGCACGGCCGAGCGCGAGACCTCGCTCAAGCAGGTCGTCGATCGGGTCGTCGACACGATCACGACGTGGGGCATCCAGGGCGGCTATTTCCTCGACGACCGCGAGGCCGAGGCGTTCCGCGCCGAGCTGAAGCACCTGATCGTCGAGCAGAAGGCCGCGTTCAACTCGCCGGTCTGGTTCAACATCGGGGTCAAGGGGGTGCCACAGCAGGCGAGCGCGTGTTTCATCCTGGCCGTCGACGACACGATGGACTCGATCCTCAACTGGTACGTCGAGGAAGGCAACATCTTCAAGGGCGGCTCGGGCTCTGGCATCAACCTCTCGAAGATCCGCTCCTCGAAGGAGCATCTGCGCGGCGGCGGCACCGCGTCCGGACCGGTGAGCTTCATGCGTGGCGCGGACGCGTCCGCCGGCACGATCAAGTCCGGCGGGAAGACGCGCCGCGCCGCGAAGATGGTCGTCCTCAACGCGGACCATCCAGACGTCCAAGAGTTCATCTGGTGCAAGGCGGTCGAGGAGCGCAAGGCGCGGGTCCTTCGTGACGCCGGCTTCGACATGGACCTCGATGGCAACGACAGCCACTCGATCCAGTATCAGAACGCGAACAACTCGGTGCGGGTCACCGATGACTTCATGCGGGCGGTCGAGGAAGATCTCGACTGGAATCTCACGGCCGTCACGACGGGCGAGATCCTGCACACGATGAAGGCGCGCGACCTCTTCCGTGAGATCGCGCGGGCAGCGTGGGAGTGCGCGGATCCCGGCATGCAGTTCGACACCACCATCAACCGCTGGCACACAGCCGCGAACACGGGCCGGATCAACGCGAGCAACCCTTGCTCCGAATACCTTCACCTCGACAACAGCGCGTGCAACCTCGCGAGCCTCAACCTGCTCGCGTTCCTCGGCGACGACGACGAGTTCGACGTCGACGGCTACAAGGCCGCGATCGAGGTCGTGTTCACCGCGCAGGAGATCCTCGTCGGCAACGCCGACTACCCGACCGAGAAGATCGCCGAGAACTCGCGTCGCTTCCGCCAGCTCGGACTGGGGTACGCGAACCTCGGCGCGCTGCTCATGGCGCTCGGTCTCCCCTACGACTCCGATGCAGGGCGTGCGTGGGCGGGGGCCCTCACCGCGCTGATGACGGGCCATGCGTATGCCACGTCAGCTCGTACTGCGGCTCGGATGGGGCCGTTCGCCGGCTTCACCGAGAACGCGGAGCACATGCTGCGGGTCTTGCGCATGCATCGTGCCGAGGTAGCGAAGATCGACGAGGAGCTCGTGCCGCCGTCGCTGCTCGGCGCGGCGCAGGAGTCGTGGGACTCGACTGTCGAGCTCGCGGAGCAGTACGGCGTGCGCAACGCGCAGGCGAGCGTGCTCGCTCCCACGGGCACGATCTCCTTCTTGATGGATTGCGACACGACGGGCATCGAGCCCGATCTCGGGCTCGTGAAGACGAAGAAGCTCGTCGGCGGGGGCACCATGTCGATCGTCAACCAGACGATCCCGCGTGCACTGAGACAGCTCGGGTACACGCCGTTCCAGATCGACAGCATCGTGGCCTACATCGAAGCGAACATGTCGATCCTCGGTGCGCCGCACCTCAAGACGGAGCACCTGCCGGTGTTCGCGTGCTCGATGGGTGACAACGTCATCCACTACATGGGCCACATCCGGATGATGGCTGCCGCGCAGCCATTCATCTCGGGGGCCATCTCCAAGACTGCGAACGTCCCGGAATCGGCGACGGTCGAGGACATCGAAGAGCTCCACATGCAGTCGTGGAAGCTCGGGCTCAAGGCGATCGCGATCTACCGCGACAACTGCAAGGTCGCGCAGCCGCTGTCCACGACGAAGAAGGACGAGGAGGCGGCTCCGGTGCCTGCAGCCGCGGCTCCGACCGCCGTCGTCGAGAGGATCGTCGAGAAGATCATCCGTGAGCCGGTCCGCCAGAAGCTGCCGCGCACTCGTCGGTCGCGCACGTTCGAGTTCCGCGTCGCGGACTGCAAGGGCTTCGTGACGGTCGGGGAGTACGACGACGGCCGTCCCGGCGAGATCTTCCTGCGGGTGTCGAAGCAGGGCTCGACCCTCGCCGGCATCATGGACGCTTTCGCGATCTCGATCAGTCACGGTCTCCAGTACGGCGTGCCGTTGCGGGCGTTCGTCGAGGTGTTCACGAACATGCGGTTCGAGCCGGCGGGCATGACCGACGACCCCGAGATCCGTTTCGCAAGCTCACTCATGGACTACCTGTTCCGCAAGCTCGCGCTCGAGTACCTGAGCTACGACGAGCGCGCCGAGCTCAACATCATGTCGGTGGGCGAGCGCCTGCAGCCGACGCTGCCGGGCGTCGAGGAGACCGTCGTCGAGACGTCGCAGGGCCATGACATCGTCGCCGACCCGAAGACCATCCCATCGGCCAACGAGCTCGCCACCCAGATCGAGCTCGGCCTCACTCCCGATGCGCCGGTGACCGAGCAGATCCGCATCACGCCCTCGGCACCCCCGCCAGCAGCCACGCCGGCGACCCGGGCGAGCGACGCGCCGATCTGCATGCAGTGCGGTGTGCAGATGAACCGAGCGGGCAGCTGTTACGCCTGCCCGAGCTGCGGCAGCACGAGCGGCTGCAGCTGACGCTCCCCGTTTGGGATCGGGCACTCGG
>DATKAS010000503.1:0-5201 GCA_035497855.1 Acidimicrobiales bacterium | reverse complement strand
GTGATCGAGCCATCGGTGTTGTGACGCACGTTGGTGGCCGGCACCTTGCCGAACGCAACCGTCGACGTCGACGCGAACCCCGTGCCCTCGATCGTCACGTCGTTGCCGCCGGTCGCGAGACCCGAGACGGGATCGACGCCCGTGATGACCGGGCGTTCCGGCGGCGGCGTCCCACCTCCCCCACCTCCTGAGGACGACGCGCCGATGTCGCGGATGCGGTTGCCGCCGGTGTCGGCGACGAGAACTTCGCCGGCAGCGCCGATCGCGAGGCCCTGAGGCTGGTCGAGAAGCGCGTCGCCTGCCTTCCCGCCGTCACCACCCGTGGCACAGACACCCGCGCCCGAACCGATATCGCGGCCCGCGATCACGTTGATGAAGCCGGAGGAGTCGACCTGGCGAACGACGCAGTGGCCAGTGTCGGCGATGAGCAGGCCATCGGCGTCGAACGCGAGACCGGACGGGTTCGCGAGCAACGCGTTCGTCGCGGGAAGGCCATCGCCCCATCCCGAAGCTCCGTTGCCACCGCCAGCGATGGTCGTGATCACGTGCGAGACGCTGTCGACCTCGCGTACGTCGTTCGACGCCGCCTCGGCGATGAAGAGGTCACCGGTCGGATTGAGCGCGACGGCCGCCGGCCCGTTGACGATCGCCTCCGTCGAGATCTTCCCGGTCACGACGTCGACCCGACGTACACGGCCGGCCCCGTAGTCGGCGATGTAGAGGTTGCCTGCCGCGTCGAGCGCGAGGCCACGGGGTTGCTCGAGATGGGCGGCGGTCGCTGCGCCACCATCGCCGACCCCGTCGCCCGGCGATCCGCCTCCCGCGTAGGTCGTGATCGCCTGCGTGCTCGCGTCGACTCGATAGACGCGACCGACGAAGGCGTCCGCGATGTACACGTCGCCTCCGGCGTTGACCGCGACACCCGCGGGCGACGCCAACGTTGCCGATGTGGCTGGCGCTCCCTCGGTGATGGCGAATCCCTGTACGCCGGTGCCGGCGATCGTTGCGATCTTGCCCGCCGTGTCGACGCGGCGGACGACCGTGTTCTGAGTGTCGGCGATGTACACGTTCCCGGTGCTGTCGACCGCGACCGCTTGCGGGAGGCTCAGCTCGGCGTCGGTCGCGTCGGCGCCGTCGCCCGAGTACTGCACGTTGCCGTTGCCCGCGACAGTCGTCACCGTGTGCGGATCGACCGCGTCGATGCTCCGAAGCAGGTGCGCCGATGAGTCACCGACGAGCAGCGCACCCGCGGCGGTGAAGGCGAGCGCGTCGGCGCTGCCGAACGCGGTCGTGCCTCCCGGGTACACCGTGAGCACGTGGTCCACCGAGGTATCGACCACGTCGACAGTCGAGCTCCCGATGTAGACGTCCCCCGACGCGCCCACCGCCACGCTGTGGACATCGAAGAGCGCGACATCGGTCGCGGGACCGCCCGGGTCACCACTGCCGCCGCCGGCGAAGGTCGCGATGTGACTTGTCGCCGCATCGACGACTCGCACCAGACCGGTGGTGCCCTCAGCGATGTAGAGATCACCTGTTGTCGCGTTCACCGCGAGACCGCGCGGGTCGTTTAGGACTGCGGCGGTCGCATCGCCCCCGTCGCCGTTGCCCGAGACAGGGGAGCCGCCGCCGGCGATCGTCGTGATCACCTGGGTCGTCGTGTCGACACGGCGCACGCGCGATCCGTTCCCCGACAACAGCAGGTTGCCGCCGTTGTCGACCGCCAGCCCCTCGACTGCCCCGACGTTGGCCGCGGTCGCGTCGCCTCCGTCGCCGAGTGCGCCCGAACAGCTCGCCGCGGGTGACCCCGCGACATAGTGGCCCGCCGCTGTCGAGATGACGCCTGTGGCCGCGTCGATCTCGCGGACGAGGCAGTTGCCCGTGTCAGCGACGAAGAGCTTCCCCGTGCTGTCGGCGGCAAGCGCTCCCGGCTGGTTCAGCTCTGCATCGGTGGCCGCACCGCCATCGCCGTCTTCGCCGGCGATGCCAGTGCCGGCGATGGTCGTCTCGGTGTTCTTCACCGTGTCGATCGCGCGCACGATGTTGCCCGCCACATCGGACACGTAGATCGTCGTGCCGACGACGACGAGCCCACTCGGAGACTGAGCGACCGCAAGGGGCGCACCGCCGCCCGTGCCGCCCGCCACGGTGATGGTCGTGCTCGACGACGCCGCCGACGCGCTGAGATCGGGTGCGACGACGATCATCGAGGCACAGAGCACCCCGATCGAGGAGACTACGGCAACGCGACGCGCGCTGTGGCGAAGGCTCACCGCTCGGCGCTCGCCCGACATGTGTCCGCCCTCCGCCCCCCCGGGCATCGCCGTGTCCGGATCGCGAGAGGGTACGCCCGCGCAACTTGTTGGCGCTAGGCCGCGAGCGACCCCCCGGGGATCGTGGCGAGGAACCGCTCGATCATCGGGTTCACTTGCTCGGGCACCTCGAGCTGCAGGAAGTGCCCGGCTCCCACCGTCTGGCCGAGTGTCATCGTGGCGTTCGCCTCGAGCAACGACGCGGCCTCGTTCGTCGGGACCGCCGACGAGATGGTGAGCACGGGCACGTTGCACTCGCGGAGCACCGCCATTGCATCGAACGCCGCGATCGCCTCCACCGACGGGATCGCGATGTCGTTGGGCACGGCCGTCATCGTCTCGATGATCTTGGCTCGACGCGCGCGATCGTCGGTCGGCAGGAACATCTGCTCGACGAACTGGCGCCGTCCGGTCGGCCCGTCCGGCCCGGTGAACGAGGAGATGAGCTGCGGGGCGAAACTCTTCCAGACGTCCTTGCTGAGCGGCGGCGGGTCGATCAGGGCAACCGCGCAGACGAGCTCGGGCGCAGACTGCGACAGCGCGAGCGCGACCATCGCGCCGATGCTGTGGCCGAACACGACGCTGCGACCCAGCTCGAGCTCCGTCGCCAGCTCAGACACACGACTCGCGAACGCCTCGATCGAGTACTCCTCGGGAACCTCGCTCTCGCCGTGACCGGGAAGATCGACTGAGACCACTCGGTGCGTCGGTGCGAAGTAGTCGAACTGCGGGGCGAAGAAGCTGCGATCGCCACACCAGCCGTGGAGGAAGAGGAGGGCCGGGTCACCAGCACCGGCCGAGTCGTAGCCGAGCTGTCCCATGTCGACCTCCATCCTGCGCGACGAGACGCCGCTCACGCAGCATCGCGCCCGCCGCTCCGATCGGCCAGTGCCGGTCGAGTGGCGCAGCTCGTCGAACCGGCGCCGGTCGGCCGCGGAGACGCACCTTCCTTCGAGGGCCTCCTCCATTCGGTCGAGGAGGTCGTCGTCCGGACCGAACTCGGCGAGGTGCCCGAAGGCGAGGTCGACGGAGCGAGCGACTGGCCCCGTACGGCAGAGGGCGACGAGCTCGGCGCGTTGGCGGTCGCGGCGTGACATGGGGGTCAGCATCGAGTGACGCGCTGACCGGCCGCTGTCCTCGTGCTGACTCGGTACGGTGACCGCGATGCAGGTTCGCCTCCTCGGTGCGTTGGAGGCGGTGGGCGATGGCGGCACTCCGTTGTCGGTGCAGGGCGCGAAGACGCGGGCGCTCCTCGCGCTGCTCGCGCTCGGGGGCGGCCGGGTGGTGCCGACCGATCAGCTCATCGAAGCGCTGTGGCAGGACGATCCGCCGGCCGGGGTGGCGAACTCGTTGCAGCGCCTCGTGTCGAAGCTCCGCAAGAGCCTCGGGTCGGGCGATGTGGTGGTCATGCGGCCCCCCGGCTACGCGCTGGCAGTCGAGGCCGACGACGTCGACGTGCATCGGCTCGACCGGCTCGTCAGCGAGGCGCGTGCGTCAGTCGAGCGGGGCGATCTGGACGCCGGGTTGCGAGCGTTCGCGGAAGCCGAGTCGCTGTGGCGCGGTGCACCGTTGGCTGACTTCACCTATGAGGAGTTCGCGCAGCCTCACATCGCTCGCTTGCAAGAGGTCCGGATCTCCCTCATAGAAGAACGGGTCGACGTCGACCTGGCGCTCGCACATCATCAACGGCTCGTCAGCGAGCTCGAGGTGCTCGTCGTTGAGCATCCACTCCGCGAGCGACTGCGGGGCCAGCTGATGCTCGCCCTGTACCGCGCCGGACGGCAGGCCGACGCGCTGCGCGTCTTCCAGGAGGGGAGGACCGCGCTCGCCGAGGAGCTCGGCCTCGATCCTGGTCCCGAGCTCCGTCAGCTCGAGGCGGCGATCCTCACGCAGGACCCGGCGCTCGACGCGTCCCGCTCCGCACGCGCGGTGGTCGCCGACGAACCGCGACGGAAGCGATCGAACCTGCGGCCCGCGCTCACGCCGCTCGTCGGCCGTGAGGACGAGCTGGCCGAGCTCGACAGCCTCGTGGCCGGACACCGCCTGGTGACGCTCGTGGGTCCCGGTGGTGCCGGCAAGACCCGTCTCGCGACGGAGATCGCTCGTCTCGATGCGGGCAATCGTGACGTGGTCATGGTCGAGCTCGCGGCAGTCGGAAACGCCGAGGGTGTGCCCGCCGCGATCGCGGTTGCGTTCGAGCTGCGTGACCCCGATGTCGACTCTCTGCCGCGGGTGCGAGAGCTCGTCGGCGACCGAGATCTGCTCTTGGTCGTCGACAACTGCGAGCACCTCGTGGCCGCTTCGGCTCACGCGGTCGGCACGCTGCTCGAGGGCTGCGACGTGCTGCGCGTCGTAGCGACGAGCCGCGAGGCGTTGCGTGTGCCCGGTGAGGTCGTGTGGGTGGTGCCTCCGCTCCGTACCGACGATGGCGCGACGCTGTTCCTCGCGCGAGCCGCTGCGGCGGCCAGCGGGTTCGAGGTCGACGATGCTCGGGTCGAAGTCGTCCGCGACATCTGCGTCCGCCTCGACGGACTGCCTCTCGCGATCGAGCTCGCGGCGGCGCGCTCGTCCGCATTCACGGTCTCGCAGATCGCAGAGCGTCTCGACGACCGGTTCCGGTTGCTCTCGGGCGGAGCCCGCACCGCGATGGCACGACAACAGACGCTCCGAGCCGTCGTCGACTGGAGCTACGACCTGCTCTTCGACGACGAACGCCGGGTGTTCGAGCGGCTCTCGGTCTTCCCCGGAGGTTGCACGATCGATGCTGCGGAAGCGGTGTGCTCGAGCGACGATCTCGACGCGGCTGACGTCGCCGACGCCGTCGCCGGCCTGGTCGGCAAGTCGTTGCTCGTCGTCGACCGATCGGGGCCGGAAGCGCGCTACAACATG
>DATKAS010000502.1:0-7786 GCA_035497855.1 Acidimicrobiales bacterium | reverse complement strand
CGACATGGGCGTGTCCGTGCGAGAGGTGCCACCCGGGCCGGCGCGCCGCGCCTTCGTGCCGCTGATCAGGCTCGCCGAGGACTCCGATGCGCAGCTCGCCGCCTCACTCGACGACGGCACGCTCTACGCGGTCGACGACATCGGCGTCGTGCTGGTGCTGGACCACGCGGAAGGTGAGCGCGAGCTGCGATACGTGGCAGTCGCGAAGCCACGTCAGCGCGAAGGCATCGGACGACAGATGCTCGCGGCGGTCGAAAGCGCCGAGCGAGCGCGTGGCACGCGCCGGCTGCTGGTCGGCACGAGCGCTGCCGACCCGGGCAACCTCGCGTTCTACCAGCGCTGTGGCTTCCGCCTTCTCTCGGTCGAGCGCGACTACTTCAGCCCGGCACGTGGGTACCCGGCCGACTTCACCATCGACGGCCTCCTCGCCGTCGACATGGTCTGGATGGACATGTCGCTGTGACCAGTGGCTGCGCGTGATGGGGCGCCTCCGGGACGTCGCGATCGACGTCACACCCCTGCGCGAGTCGCGCGACTTCCGACTGCTGTGGGCAGGCGACGGGATCACAGCGGCGGGCTCGCAGCTCACCCGCGTCGCGGCAGCGTTCCAGGTGTACGAGCTCACCGGATCCACGCTCGTGGTCGGTCTCCTCGGCCTCGTCACGATGTTCCCGCTCTTCTTCGGCTCGATCATCGGCGGTGCGATCGCCGACCACCATGAACGGCGGCACATCATCCTCCTGACGCAGCTCGGCGGCCTCGGGTGCGCGGTCGTGCTCGCCGTGAACGCAGCAGCCGCGCATCCACAGACCTGGGTGATCTTCGTGGTGTTCTTCTTCAGCACCGCCGCGTACTCGCTGAAGGTGCCCGCCAGCCGCTCCGCGGTCCAGGTGCTCGTCACGCCCGAGCAGATCCCGTCGGCCACCGCGCTCGAAGCCACGCTCGCGAGCACCGCGATGCTCCTCGGACCGGTAGCCGCAGGCTTGCTGATCGCCACGATCGGTCTCAGCTGGACGTACATGATCGACGTCATCAGCTTCGCCTTGTGCATGGCGCTCGTGTTCCTGATCCGCCCGATCGCGGTGACGGGCACCGACGGCGTCACGCTCAAGGCGATCGGCGAGGGACTTCGCTACCTGAAGAGCCGCGTCGTGTTGAAGGGCTCGTTCATCGCAGATCTCATCGCGATGATCTTCGGCATGCCGGTCGCGCTGTTCCCGGCGCTCGTCGATCAGCGCTTCGACGGGAACACTCGCGTGCTCGGCCTCCTCTACGCGGCTCCCTTCGCAGGCTCTCTGGTCGCGAGCGCCACGAGCGGCTGGGCCCGCCGGGTGCCACGGCACGGCGTCGCGCTGTGCCTCGCGATCGTCGGATGGGGAGTCGCGATCACGTTCTTCGGCCTCGTCGAGGGCCTCGCCATCTCGCTCTTCCTCCTGGCGATCGCCGGAGCCTCGGACATGGTGAGCGGGGTCTTCCGCCAGTCGATCCTGAGGATGGCGACCCCACCGCCCATGATGGGGCGCATGGAGGGCGTCGGGATGGCCGTCTGGACCACCGGCCCTGCACTCGGCGACCTGGAGGCGGGCGCGGTGGCCGCGCTCACGACCGTCGACACGTCGATCGTCCTCGGCGGGCTCGCGTGCATCGCCGGGATCGGCATCCTCGCCGCCGCGATGCCGGGGCTCATCGCGTACAACGCCCACCGGGACGCGGTCGTCATCGCGCCCGAGCCCGCACCGGGCTAGCGCGCCGGTACCTTCCTGGGACGTGTACTCGTTCCTGCGGCGGCCGAAGTACATCGTGTTCACGATCAGCGTGATCCTGCTGATCGTGCTGATGGTGAACCTCGGCTTCTGGCAGCTCCGCCGCCTCGACAGCCGCAAAGCAGCGAACGCGCAGGTGACCGAGCGCACGGCCGCCGCGGTCGTCCCACTGCAAGACCTGGTCCCGCCGGACACGGAGGTCGGCGCGACCGGCGACGTGCAGTGGCGCAACGCGAAGGTGACCGGGCGCTACGACGAGAGCCAGCAGGTGCTCGTGCGCAACCGCTCCTACAACGGCATCCCCGGTTACCACGTGCTCACGCCGCTCGTGCTGGCGGACGGCCAGGCGGTCGTCGTCAATCGCGGCTTCGTGCCCCTGGAGACGAGTGGCACCGAGCCGGTCGTGCCACCGGCGCCATCGGGCGACGTCACCGTCACGGGCCGCGTGCGCTCGTCGCAGAAGCGTGGCCACTTCGGCCCGCGTGATCCTGCGACTGGCACGCTCACCGAAGTCGTGCGAGCCGACCTCACGCGCCTCCAGCAGCAGATGCCCTACCACCTGGTCCCCGTCTACCTCGAGCTCGAGTCATCGCAGCCCGCGGAGTCGAAGGGGCTGACGCCGATCCCACTCCCCGAGCTGGACGACGGCCCGCACCTCTCCTACGCGATCCAGTGGTTCATGTTCTCGGTGCTCGCCGTCGTCGGATGGGTGCTGGTGGTTCGGAAGACCGCGAAGGGTGAGCCCGAGGTGGTCAGCTTCCAAGACCCGGCCTCGTAGGCTCGACCCCATGGCCGTCACCGACGACATCCGCTCGCCCGCGCCCGACAACGTCGAAGAGGTCGCCTGGGATCTCGAACCGCTCGTCGAAGGGAAGGGAGCCGGCGGGGTCGACGAGCTCTTCGATCGCGCGGAGGCCATGGTGCCGGCGCTGCTCGAGCAACGAGGCCGCGTCGCGAACATGGACGCGGGCGCGCTCGCTGACTGGATGGGCGAGATGGCCGCACTGCAGGAGCTCGTCGGGAAGGCCGCGTCGTACGCGGGCCTCCGCTTCGCGGTCGACACGAGCGACCCCGCGAACGGCGCGCTGATGCAGCGGGTGCAGGAGCGCGCGACCGCGATCACGACCCAGCTCATCTGGTTCGAGCTCGAGTGGGCTGCCCTCGACGACGCCGTCGCGGACGCCCTCCTCGCCGACGATCGGATCGAGCCGTTCCGCTACCACCTGCACTCCGCTCGCCGGTACCGGCCGCACTTGTTGAGCGAGCCGGAGGAAAAGCTCGACGCGGAGAAGGACGTCACCGGCCGGTCTGCGTGGGTGCGGCTCTTCAGCGAGCTCTCGGCGGAGATCAAGGTCACGATGCCCGACGGCACCGAGGCGCCTCTGGAGCGCGGCCTGGCGATGATGATGCATCCCGACCGTGAGACGCGCCGTCAGGCCGCGCAGGCCATCACGACCGGGCTCGCGCCGGGGCTGCGCACTCGCGCGTTCATCTTCAACACGCTGCTCGCCGACAAATCGACCGATGACCGGCTGCGCCACTACCCGACCTGGATCACGAGCCGCAACCTGTCGAACCAGGCGACCGACGACAGCGTCGAGGCGCTCGTCGCGGCCGTGCAGCGGCGCTACGACATCCCGCAGCGCTGGTACGAGATGAAGAAGAAGATCCTCGGGCTTCCGCGTCTCGCCGATTACGACCGGTACGCGTCGGTCGCCGCGAGCGAGACCGAGGTGGAGTGGGTCGACGCGCGCGACATGGTGCTCGACTCGTACGCGTCGTTCTCGCCAGAGCTCGCTGCGCTCGCTCGTCGCTTCTTCGACGAACGATGGATCGATGCACCGGTGCGGCCCGGCAAGCGCCCCGGCGCGTTCTGCGCATACACGGTGCCGTCGCACCATCCGTACGTCTTCCTCAACTGGACCGCGAAGCGCAACGACGTGCTCACGCTCGCGCACGAGCTCGGCCACGGCCTGCACGGGCACCTCGCACGCGAGCAAGGCGTGTTCCACCAGTCGACGCCGCTCACCCTCGCGGAGACCGCGTCGGTGTTCGGTGAGACGGTCACGTTCGGCCGCCTGCTGGCGTCGACGACGGATCCGCAGGATCGCCTCGCGCTGCTCGCAGAGTCGATCGAAGGTGCGATCGCGACAGTGTTCCGCCAGACCGCGATGAACCGGTTCGAGCAGGCGATGCACACCGCTCGCCGCGAAGAGGGTGAGCTCTCGGTCGATCGCTTCGGCGAGCTGTGGGCGGCGACGCAGACCGAGATGCTCGGTGACGCGGTCGAGATCACCGACGGGTACCGCACCTGGTGGAGCTACATCCCGCACTTCGTCGGCACGCCTGGATACGTCTACGCCTACGCGTACGGCCAGCTGCTCGCGATGTCCGTGTACCACCGCTACGAGACGCAGGGCTCTGACTTCGTGCCCCGCTACCTCCATCTGCTTCGTGCCGGCGGCTCGATGGCGCCAGAGGACCTCGGGCGCATCGTGGGGTGCGATCTCGACGATCCGGGGTTCTGGGACGGCGGCCTCGCGCTCGTCGAGAAGCAGCTCGAGCAAGCCGAGGACGCAGCAGTCGCCGCAGGCCGGCTGGAATAGCGTCGCGTCATGAGCAGTCAGGGCGAGATCGCTGAGTCGATCCTCGACCTCATCGGCAACACCCCGATGGTCAAGCTGCCTCGGCTCTCTGCGTCACAGGGGCTCCAAGCAACGCTCGCGGTGAAGCTCGAGACGACGAACCCGGGCGGGAGCGTGAAGGACCGCCCGGCCGTCGCGATGATCGACGCTGCAGAGCGAGACGGCTTGCTCGAGCCGGGCGGCACGATCGTCGAGCCGACGTCGGGGAACACCGGTGTCGGCCTCGCGATCGTCGCTGCGCAGCGCGGCTACAAGTGTGTGTTCGTCATGACCGACAAGGTCGCTCCCGAGAAGATCGCATTCCTGCGCGCGTACGGAGCCGAGGTCGTCGTGTGCCCTGTCGCCGTCGCGCCAGACGATCCACAGTCCTACTACTCGACTGCGGAGCGTCTCGTGCGCGAGATCCCCGGCGCGTTCCGACCGAACCAATACGCGAACCCTGCCAACCCGCAGTCGCATGTCGACACCACAGGTCCCGAGATCTGGCGACAGACCGGCGGACGCGTCACCCACTTCGTCGCCGGGCTCGGCACCGGCGGCACGATCAGCGGCATCGGCCGCTACCTCAAGTCGCAGAACCCGAGGGTCGAGATCATCGGCGCCGATCCGGAGGGTTCCGTCTACTCGGGAGGGTCGGGGCGGCCGTACATGGTCGAAGGCGTCGGCGAGGACTTCTGGCCGGAGACCTACGACGCGACCGTCGTCGATCGCGTCATCCCGGTGAGCGACGAGGCGTCGTTCCTCATGGCCCGTCGCGTCGCGCGAGAAGAGGGCTTGCTGATCGGTGGCTCCGGTGGCACCGCGGTCGCTGCCGCGGTGCGAGTCGCACACGAGGCGAACCGTGACGACCTCGTGGTGGTCCTCGTCCCCGACTCGGGTCGCGGCTACCTCTCCCGCGTCTTCAACGACGACTGGATGGCCGACTACGGGTTCCTGCGCACGTGCGACCTGTGCGTCGCCGCGGTGCTCGACGCCCGCAGCGAGTCGTTGCCGCCGCTGATCTATGTGAACCCGGGCGACTCGGTGCGCGAGGCGGTCGCGTTGATGCGCAAGCACGGGTTGTCGCAGCTGCCTGTCATCAAGAATGAACCGCCCTTCGCGGCTGCCGAGGTGCAGGGAGCGGTCGACGAGCTCGAGCTCATGGACGCCGCGTTTCACGATCCCGCGGTGCTCGACGTCGCGGTCGGCGACGTGATGGGACCGAGGCTTCCGACAGTCGGGATCGGGCAGTCGCTCGACCTCGTGGTGCGCAAGCTCGACGATGCACCGGCCCTTCTCGTGCTGTCAGGAGGCCGACCGGTCGCGGTGCTCACGCGCACCGACGTGCTCACGTTCCTGTCACCGGGCGAGACATTCGATGGGTGAGGCCGAGCAGCCGCATTCGGAGAGCACGGCGCACGGCTTCGAGACGCGAGCCATCCATGCGGGGCAGGAACCGGACGCCGCCTCTGGCGCAGTCGTGCCGCCGATCTCGCTGTCGACGACGTTTGCTCAGGACGCGGTCGGCGACCACAAGGGCTACGAGTACGCACGCTCCGGGAACCCAACTCGCACTGCACTCGAGGTGTGCCTCGCCTCGCTCGAAGGTGGCACGCACGGCCTCGCGTTCGCGAGCGGGCTGTCCGCCGAAGATGCGGTGCTGCGCACGCTCGTTCGACCTGGAGAGCGCGTGCTGCTCGGCAACGACGCGTATGGCGGCACGTTCCGGCTCATCTCGAAGGTGCACGCGCCCGCTGGTTGCACCTGGAGCGCGGTCGACCTCACCGACCCGCTCGGCCTCGACGCGTCATGGCCGAGCGACGCCGTGCTGGTCTGGCTCGAGACGCCCACCAACCCGATGCTGACCTGCGTCGACATCGGAGCTGTGGCAACGGTGGCGCACCGCCACGGTGCACGCTGCGTCGTCGACAACACGTTCGCGACCCCTTACCTGCAACGCCCGCTCGAGCACGGTGCCGATGTCGTCGTGCACTCGACGACGAAGTACCTCGGCGGCCACTCGGACGTCGTCGGCGGCTTCGCTGCGCTCGACGACGACTCGATCGCCGAACCGTTGCGGTTCATCCAGAACGCTGCGGGCGCGGTACCCGCTCCGTTCGACTGCTACCTCGTCCTCCGCGGCCTCAAGACCTTGGCGGTGCGGATGGAGCGGCACTGCGCCAATGCCCGCGCGATCGTCGATCTGCTCGTGGGCCATCCCGAGGTGGACCGCGTGCTCTACCCGCAGCTCCCCGATCACCCAGGTCACGCGGCGGCCGCGAAGCAGATGCGCGACTTCGGCGGGATGGTGTCGTTCACCTGCGCGGGCGGGGAGGCCGCCGCGCTCGAGGTGGTGCGGCGCACAGCGCTGTTCACCCTCGCCGAGTCGCTCGGTGCGGTGGAGTCGCTCATCGAGCATCCGGCGCGCATGACACACGCATCCGCGGAGGGATCCCCACTGCAAGTCGATCCTGCGCTCGTCCGCCTGTCCGTCGGCATCGAGTCAGAGGCTGATCTCGTCGCGGACCTCGCGCAAGCCCTCGACGCGATCTGATCGGTGCTCGAACAGATCACGCAAGTCGTCGAGCAACGAGTGCGCGGTGCGGAAGTACGTCTCCCGGCGCAACCACGCCATCTTCTTCTGACGGTCCTTCGGGCGCAGCTCGAGCACGACACGTGAGCTGTACCACGGCATCATCTCGAGCACGACCGGCACCGCGACCGGTGAAGCCCAGAGGCGCAACCGCCCTTCGATGCGACGAAGCGGCGGCGTCGGCACGCGACCCGGCACGACGACGTCGGGCATCGCGTCCTCGGGCAGACGGGCGACCAGCCACCACGTGCCGCTGCCCGCCACTGCCGACGGCACCTGCGCGATCCAGTCGTCGAGCATGCCGATCCCGTCGTCCGGGGTGACGAGCAGGAAGCGGCGGAGGATCAAGCTCGAGCGGCTGATCGGCGACGCGACCGGCACGTCGACCCCGACCGATGTGCCGAACGGGCCGCCGTCACCCGAAGGAACGACGTCGGCGAGCATCTCGACAGCGGCGAGAAGACGACGACGTCTCTCGTCGGCATCCTTGCGATCCCGGGCCGGCTTGGGATCGTCCAAGACGTAGAGCGGAAGATCCACATCGCCACTCTGAGCCCATGACGGCAGCGGAGCAAGCAGCACCTCCGAGCTGCCCCACGGGGACTGACTCAGCGTGCCAGCGTCTCCGTGCCTTCCCACGCCGGGACCTCTGGACTGAGCGCGAAGCGGGGGGGCGGCAACGTCAGGTGACCGACCTCGATCGTCGCGGCGACGGGGTGGGCCGGCGCGATGCGGGCGTCGCCGAACCAAGACGCATCGAACGCCGCGACGACGGGCGTGCCGCGCTCGGCGCGGGTCGCGTCGAG
>DATKAS010000501.1:0-7530 GCA_035497855.1 Acidimicrobiales bacterium | reverse complement strand
GAGCTCCCCGACCGGCCGATGGAAGGCCAGATCCACGATCCCGAGGTTGCCGAGCGGGTGCTCGTGCCCCGCAAGCCGCAGATCGGCGACTCGATGCCGGCGCGCCCCCGCCCAACCGCGGAGGCCGAGGGCGAGGCCGACGTCGCGATGTCCGACACGCCGACCCGTCGACGGCGACGGCGCGGCGGCCGTGGGCGTGGCCCGAAGTCCACGCCGGTCACCGCGGACCTCGGCGGTGGCGCCTATGAGGGCGGGTACGACGTCGACGAGGACACGCTCGCCCGCCAGCGGGGTCGGGAGCGCAAGGGCCGTCCGATAGGGCGCTACCTCATGTGCGTGCACGTGCGCCCTGGCGCCACGCAGATCGCGGTGCTCGAGGGCCGCTCCCTCATCGAGCACTACGTGTCGAAGCCGGAAGACGACCCGACCCAGATCCACGGCAACATCTACCTCGGTCGGGTGCAGAACGTGTTGCCCGGCATGGAGGCTGCGTTCGTCGACATCGGCACCCCGAAGAACGCGGTGCTCTACCGCGGCGACGTGCAGTACGACCAGGAGGACATCGTCGAGAAGGGCGCGGGTGCTCGCATCGAGCAGCTCCTCAAGGCCCGTCAGACGATCGTCTGTCAGGTCACCAAGAACCCGATCGGTGCGAAGGGCGCCCGTCTCACCCAAGAGGTCTCGTTGCCGGGCCGTTCGGTCGTGCTCATCCCGAACTCCAGCACGTACGGCATCTCGAAGCGGCTGAACGACGACGAGCGCAAGCGCCTCCGCGGCATCCTCGATCGCGTCAAGCCCGCGCAGCACGGCGTGATCGTGCGCACCGCGGCCGAAGGCATCAGCACCGACGAGATCGAGCGCGACGTCGCACGCCTCGTCGCGCAGTGGGAGCAGATCGAGTCGCTCGCCAAGCGCTCCGCTGCGCCCGCGCTCCTCTACACCGAGCCGAGCATGGCCGTGCGGGTCATCCGTGAGGAGTTCAACCGCGACTACCGCGGCGTCGTCATCGACGACCCCGTCCTGTTCGAGGCGGTGCGTGACTACGTGGCGAGCATCAGCCCGGCCCTTGCCGACCGGGTCGAGTACTACGACCCCGAGGTCGAGGGCCTGCCGCTCTTCGAGCGCCACCACGTGCACGAGCAGCTGCACAAGGCCCTCGATCGCAAGGTGTGGCTGCCGTCGGGTGGTTCGCTCATCATCGAGCACACCGAGGCGCTCACCGTCATCGACGTGAACACCGGCAAGAACGTGGGCACGTCGAGCCTCGAGGAGACGGTCTTCCGCAACAACCTGGAGGCCGCGGACGAGATCGCCCGCCAGCTTCGGCTGCGCGACATCGGCGGCATCATCGTCATCGACTTCATCGACATGGAGGTGCGGGAGAACCGCCACGCCGTCATCGCCGCGTTCCGCGATGCCCTCGCCCGGGACAAGACCCGCACGCAGGTCTTCGACATCTCCGATCTGGGCCTCGTCGAGATGACCCGCAAGCGGATAGGGGAGGGCCTCCTCGAGTCGTTCGCCGACACCTGTCCCATGTGCGAAGGCCGCGGCGTCGTCGTCGACCACGACCTCATCGAGTAGCCCGGGGCTGACTCGCCCGGGATCGAGCGGATCCGGTAGCGTGGAACCCCTATGTACGCAGTGATCTCAACCGGCGGAAAGCAAGAGAAGGTCGCCGAGGGCCAGCGCCTCGACGTCGAGCTGCTCGGTGTCGACGAGGGCGAGGCGGTCACCTTCACCCCGGTGCTCCTGGTCGACGGCGACCGGGTGCTGGCGTCGGCAGACGAGCTCACGGGCGCGTCGGTCGAGGCTCGGGTCGTCGGCACCGCCAAGGGCCCCAAGATCACCGGCTTCAAGTACAAGAACAAGTCCCGCAGCCGGAAGCGCTGGGGCCACCGCCAGCACTACTCGACGATCGAGATCGTCTCGATCACCGTCTGAGGAGCCAGAGATGTCCAAGACCAAAGGTGGCGGTTCCACCCGCAACGGGCGCGACTCCCGCGCCCAGCGCCTCGGCGTGAAGACGTTCGACGGCACCGCGGTGACGGCAGGCACGATCCTCGTGCGTCAGCGGGGCACGAAGTTCCATCCCGGCACGAACGTCGGCATCGGGGGGGACGACACCCTGTTCGCGCTCGTCGACGGCAAGGTGAAGTTCGGTCAGCGCAAGGGCCGCAAGCTCGTCGACGTCAACCCCGTCTGAGCTACGCGCCGCGCGGCAACGCCGCCGGATCCCAGCCGAGCCGCTCCACTGCGAGCCGGAACGCGAACCGGTCGGTCATGCCGCTGACGTAGCGCACGGCCGCGGCAACCGCTTCGGGTGACCCTGCGCTCAGCGGACCGTCGCCCGTCTCGTCGGGGTGCTCGATGAACCACGACGTGAGCGAACGCAGGAGGTCGACCACCCGGTCGGCCTGCTCCCGTGCCTCGACCCGCAGGTAGATGCGGTCGTAGTTGAACGCGCGGAACGCGTCGAGCGCGTCGGCCTCGGCCTTGCGCAACCCCACCCGACCTGTCTCCGCGATCGTGTCGACCATCGTCGTGATGAAGCGGTGGAGCTGGGTGCGCCGGTCGGCACCCACGACGTCTCGCACGGCCTCGGGGAGATCGGTCGCGCGCACGATGCCGGCCGCCACTGCGTCTTCGAAGTCGTGGCAGCAGTAGGCGATGCGATCGGCCCAGGCCACGACTTCGCCCTCGGGCGTGGCGGGCGCGGGCCGGTTCCACGAGTGGTTGCGGATGGCGTCGAGCGTCTCGGCGCACAGGTTGAGCGGAGCGAGGACCACGTCGGCGCCGTAGACCGCGTGGTGGTAGCCCCCCTCGAGGAACGGCGACAGCGCCCCCTCGGAGGCGTGCCCGGCGGGGCCGTGGCCGCAGTCGTGGCCGGTCGCCGCAGCGGCGGTGAGCGCCACGTTGAGACCCACTGGTCGGGCGATGCTCACTGCCACCTGCGACACCTCGATCGCGTGGGTGAGGCGGGTGCGGAGGTGGTCGTCGTCGGGCGCGATGAAGACCTGGCACTTGCCGGCCAGGCGGCGGAAGGGCTTGGAGTGGTGGATGCGGTCGAGGTCGCGCTCGAAGCAGGTGCGGAAGACGTCGGGCGCTTCGGGGACGGCGCGGTTGCCACCGCCGATCGCTCGGGTCGCCCCGGGCGCGAGTCGGGCGGCTTCGTCCGCTTCGCGCTCTGCGCGCGAACGCGGCCGCTGGCCCGGGTCCGCCACCCGGAGGGCCTCATGCGCGACGCTGATCTCGCCGATGTGTGGACTGGCCGTCGTCACCCTCTCCTCCTGCCTCTGCGCCAAGGGTACAGAGGGGGTGCGACATACACCGGTGATCGTCGATGGTCGATCGTCTCTCGGACCCCGTCGACGATCTTCGACGCTGAGTGGGTCGTATTACCCATTGCAACCGCGGTGAGTGAACTTCACACTCAAGCCGGAGTAATTTTCGTGTTGGACGGCGGGCGTCCCGGCTGGGCGTCGGCACACAGCGACGCACCAGTCACCTCATCACCGAGGGGGTTGGCGCCGATACCTAGGTGGTGCAGATGTTCGGTTCGCTGACTCCGAGGGCGGAACGGGGAGCGACTCCCCGTCGAGCGCGCGGCGACGACGGTGCGGCCATGGTCGAGGCAGCCATCGTGATGCCCCTCTTGATGCTCCTCGTGTTCGGCATCATCGAGTGGGGCCTCGCCTTCCTCACCGCCACGTCCACCAACTCCGCGGCCCGAGCTGGTGCCCGCACGGCCTCCGCCCTCACGAAGAACAGCACCTATGCCGACCAGGCCGTGCTCGCCGTCGAGCAGAACCTCAAGGGCGCCATCCCGTTCGCGACGCCCCTCGAGATGTGGGTGTACCGAGTCGACCCGTCCGGCTCGAACACCAGCGGGTATCCCGTGGGCAACCCCGGGTTCTCGGACTGCACCACTGACTGCATCAAGTACTCGTGGAACGGCACCGACTTCGTCGCGACCGGCGGGCCCGGCTGGAGTGCAGCGTCTCAGCAGGCGTGCGGCAACCCGACGTCGTTCGACTCCCTCGGCGTGTACTTGAAGGTCCGCCACAACTTCGTGACCAACTTCTTCGGCAGCAGCAAGATCATCGCTGAGCACACCGTCATGCGGCTCGAGCCCCAGCCGCTCAACAACTGCCCGTGACGCCGATGCGGACCGCACCTCGCTCCCGACCCACAGACACCGACGCCCTCAACGGCGATGACGGCGGCTTCGTCATCGTCTGGATGGCGCTCATGCTGCTCGTCCTCATGGCGTTCTGCGGCTTCGGCATCGACGTCGCCAACTGGTGGTACGTCGGCCAGAAGGAGCAGCGCGCCGCGGACGCCGCAGCGCTCGCAGGCTCGGTCTTCCTCCCGAACGACCTGCCGTCGGCGCAGGCGACCGCGTTCAAGATCGCGACACAGAACGGCTACACGAACGGTGTCAATGCGACGGTGACCGCGACGCAGGAACCTCAGCCGAGCCGGCTGCGCGTCACGGTGACGTCGACCGTCACGAACTTCTTCGCGGGCCTCGTCGGGTACAACAACGAGACCATCTCGCGCGACGCAGTGGCCGACTTCCAGGGGCCCGTGCCGATGGGCAGCCCGACGAACAAGCTCGGCCAGGACCCCGACACCTGTGATCCGAACACGCAAGGGTCGTGCGCGAACTTCTGGCTGAACACCTCGGGCCCGAAGGGCACCAAGCGTGAGGGTGACCGCTTCGCCACTTCGTGCAACACCGACAACCCGATCCCGTACAACTGCTCGGGCTCGACGAACAACGAGTACCACCCGAACGGCTACACGTTCCGCATCCGGGTGAGCTCGATCCAGGCCGGGCAGCCGCTCGTGCTCCAGGTGTACGACCCGGCGTGGATCTACACCGAGGACTTCTGCAACAACGTGAACATGCCGACCGACCTGCAGCAGAACAACATCCCGAACCTGACCGGCGCCCCGTGGAACATCACGAACGTGACTCCGTCGGGTCCGGGCAACATCAGTCGCTACGCCATCAGCGGTGCAGGCCAGAGCATCAACACGGGCGGCACGCGGTGGTGCACCGGTGACCAGAACGCCGGCGGCAGCGCGGGGAACATCAACAACACCACGTACATCGTGCGTGCCCCGGACTCCACACCGTGGAACGACCTCGACAACCCGATTGCCACCTGCCCCGCGGCCTACTTCCGTGGCATCAACACGCCGTTGCAGACGCTGCTCGACCCGACGAACGGCAACAACGACGGCCTGTACGTCAAGAACTACTTCCATCGGTGGGCGACCGTCTGCACGATCCCGTCGAGCGATGTGACGACCGGTGACTACATCATCCAGGTCAAGACCAACTCGAGCACGAGCAACCTGAGCGCAGCCGGCCCCACGATGCAGACATGGCCGGCAGGCGACGAGGCGGATCCCGAAGCCAACGTCAGCAACAACAACGCCGGCTACAACCGCTACGCCTTCCGGGCCGGCTGGGGTTCCACCCCCTCGCAGAGCGGCGGCATCATCCAGCCGAGCCAGGATCCGAATGGCACGGGCGTGTCGATCTCGGCGACCGAAGACCTGCCGATCTACGCGAATGCCGGCGACAACACGACCCCACTCTTCTACCTGGCCCGCATCACCCCGACCGCAGCTTCGGGCCGCACGCTGACCCTGAACTTCTACGACATCGGCGACGTCGGTAACGGCTCGGTGAACGTTCAGATCCAAGCGCCTCCCGACTCGAACCAGCCGGTGGTCGGGGGCCAGGCGCTGTTCCCGACGTGCACATTCCATCGTGACAACGGTGGCGGCGAGCAGACGGCGACGAACTGCACGATCCCGAACATGACCAGCGCCACCTACAACGGCCGCCTCGTCACGATGACGATCCCGATCCCGGCGAACTACAACTGCGACTTCGCGTCGTCGACGGGTTGCTGGGTGAAGGTTCGGATGACGTACACGGCCGGTGCCCAGCCGAACGACACCACGACGTGGACTGCGTCGCTGAACGGCGACCCGGTTCGACTCGTCGAATAGCGCTCGCCGAACAGCCTGACCCACCCCCTACGCTGACCGGCCATGGCCGGGTTCGTCGACGAGTGCGCGCTCAACGTGCGCGGCGGCGACGGCGGCGCGGGCAGCGTGTCGTTCCGGCGTGAGGCCCACGTGCCCCGTGGCGGACCCGACGGCGGCGACGGAGGCTCCGGCGGCGACGTGTGGCTCGTCGCCGACCACAACGTGGCGTCGTTGCTCGCGTTCCGGGATCACCCCCACCGACGCGCCGAGAACGGCACGCACGGGATGGGCAAGGGCCGGCACGGCACGGCGGGGAAGGACACGGTCGTCGCGGTGCCGGAGGGCACGACGGTCCGGGCGATGGAAGGTGGCGCGCTGCTCGCCGACCTCGTGCACCACGGTGACCGCTGGCGTGCGGCGGAAGGAGGACGGGGCGGCCGCGGCAACGCTCGCTTCCTGTCCAACACGCGGCGAGCGCCGTCGTTCGCGGAGCAGGGGGAGCACGGTGAGGAGCAGTGGCTCCTGCTCGAGCTGCGGCTCATGGCCGACGTCGCCCTCGTCGGCTTCCCGAACTCGGGCAAGAGCACGCTCATCAGCCGCATCTCGGCCGCGAAGCCGAAGATCGCCGACTACCCGTTCACCACGCTCGAGCCGAACCTCGGCGTCGTGCGGATGGACGACGACTTCGAGATGGTCGTCGCCGACATCCCCGGGCTGATCGAAGGCGCGAGCGAGGGGCGAGGGCTCGGGCATCGCTTCCTGCGCCACGTCGAACGAGCCCGTGCGCTCGTCGTGCTCATCGATCTCGCTCCTTCCGAGGGGCGGTCTCCCGAGGAGCAG
The DNA here is from genome assembly GCA_035497855.1 of Acidimicrobiales bacterium. GTDB lineage: Bacteria > Actinomycetota > Acidimicrobiia > Acidimicrobiales > DATKAS01 > DATKAS01. The sequence goes on along the minus strand of DATKAS010000501.1, from coordinate 678 downwards.
GAGCGTGTGCTGCTCGACGAGCTCGGCCGGTACGAGCCCGACCTGCTCGAGCGACCGAGGCTCGTCGTCGGCTCGCGAGCGGACGTCGCCGACCCCGACAGCACGTGGCAGGGTCGTCGAGTGAGCGCGATCACCGGCTCGGGGCTGCGCGAGCTCGTCGGCGACATGGCGAACATCGTGCGCGAGGCGCGGGACGCGGAGCCGGTGACCGAGGGCGTGGTGATCCATCGTCCGGTCGGCGAGACCGTGCGGGTGGAGCGCGAGCGCGACGGGGTGTACCGGGTCCTCGGGCGCGCTGCCGAGCGCGCAGTGGCGCTCTCCGACCTCACGAACCCCGACGCACTCGCCTACGCGGACCACCGCTTGAAGCGGCTCGGTGTGGCCAAGGCACTTGCGCGGGCGGGAGCGCGGCCGGGTGACACGGTCGTCGTCGGATCATTCAGCTTCGAGTACGAGCCGGACCGATGAGCACGATCGTCGCCAAGATCGGCACGTCGTCACTCACCGACTCCGTTGGTGTGATCGACGTCGGGGCGATGGAGAAGCTGTGCAACGAGGTCGCCCAGCTACGAGTCGACGGCCACGACGTCGTGGTCGTCAGCTCAGGGGCCGTGTCTGCGGGGGTCGCCGCGCTCGGCCTGAGTGAGCGCCCGACGGACATCGCGACGCTGCAGGCGC
>DATKAS010000500.1:0-3942 GCA_035497855.1 Acidimicrobiales bacterium | reverse complement strand
ACCTCACAGACGCGTACACGCAGCAGACGAGCAAGCAGTGGACGCAGCCGATCGGATTCGTGCACGCCCTGTTCGAGGTCGCGGTTGCCGCGTTCGTCGCCGCGGGAAGCACGGACAAGGCGGCGGTGCGTGACTCGATCTCGAAGCTCTCGGTCGACACGATCGTCGGTCCCGTGGCGTGGGGATCGGGCCCTGTGAAGAACGTGGCGAAGACCAAGCTGGTCGGCGGCCAATGGCGCACCGCGAGCACGCCCACGGGCTTCGACCTCGTGGTCGTCGACAACTCGGGCAACCCCGACGTGCCGGCGACCTCCACGATGCAGCCCATCACCGCCTGACCAATCGGTGAGCCCGGTCCTCGAGGTCGTCGACCTCTCGAAGCGCTTCGGCGCGGTCACGGTCGTCGACGACCTCGGCTTCACGCTGGACGACGGGGAGGCGCTCGGCGTCGTTGGGCCGAACGGGGCAGGCAAGACGACGGTGCTCAACCTCATCGCGGGTGACCTCCGACCCACGGCCGGGCAGGTGCGGTTCCGCGATGAGGACGTCACGCGTCAACCGGCGCACACGCGGTGCCGGCTCGGGATCGGCCGCACCTCCCAAGTGCCGCGTCCATTCGAGGGACTCACCGTGTTCGAGAACGTGCTCGTCGGCGCGACGTTCGGCACATCGATGCACCGACGGAACAGAGCCGAGGCCTGCATCGCCGCCCTCGACCAAGCCGGCCTCGTCGACAAGGCGAACGTGCGAGCGAGCACGCTCACGTTGCTCGATCGGAAGCGCCTCGAGCTCGCCCGCGCGCTCGCGACCGAGCCAAGGGTGCTGCTCCTCGACGAGATCGCGGGCGGGCTCACCGAAGCCGAAGTTCTCGAGCTCGTCGACACGATCAAGGAGATCCACGCGAGTGGGCGGGCGATCATCTGGATCGAGCACATCGTCCACGCATTGCTTCGCGTCGTCGATCGCATCCTGGCGATGAGCTACGGACGAAAGCTCATCGACGGCGACCCCCACGAGGTGATGGGCTCGGCCGAGGTGCGCACGATCTACCTCGGTGCAGAGGGCTGAGCCGTGGCACTCCTCGAGGTGACCGATCTCAGCGCTCGCTACGGAGCGTTCCAAGCGCTGTTCGGGATCTCCCTCGCCGTCGACGAGGGCGCGGTCGTCGCGGTGATCGGTGCGAACGGCGCCGGCAAGTCGACGCTCCTCAACGCGATCTCGGGCTCGGTTGCGACGACCACCGGGTCGATCGTCTACGACGGCAAGGAGCTCCGGGGGACCTCGACGCACGCTCGGGTGGCGGAGGGGATCTCCCTGGTGCCGGAAGGACGTCGACTGTTCCCGAGCCTCAGCGTCGACGAGAACCTCGACGTCGGCGGCTACCGGCGTCGTCCCGGTCCGTGGACCAAGGCCAAGATCTACGCAGCGTTTCCGATGCTCGCGCCGCTGGCCAGACGATCCGCGGCACGCCTGTCGGGAGGCGAGGCGCAAGCCGTTGCGATCGGCCGCGCGCTGATGAACAACCCTCGGCTGCTCTTGCTCGACGAAGTGTCCCTCGGCCTCGCCCCCATCGTCGTCCAGCAGCTCTACGCCGCGTTGGCGACGATCGCCAGCGGAGGCACCACGATGCTGCTCGTCGAACAGGACATCAACCAGGCGCTGAACGTCTCCTCGCATGCGTACTGCTTCCTCGAGGGGCGTGTGTCGCTCAGCGGCCGGTCGCAGGAGCTCGATCGTGCCGACGTGACCGCGGCGTACTTCGGCCTCGAGCAGGGCGCACGATGAGGTGGATCAACGCCGTGATCCAGGGCGTCCTGGTGGGGGGCCTGTACGCGTTGTACGCCACCGGCCTCTCCATCACGTTCGGTGTGATGCGCCTCGTGAACCTCGCGCACGGCGATGCCGCTGTCGCAGCTGCGTTCGTTGCATCGACGATCATGCTCGCGACGGGATGGAGCCCCTTCGCGACGCTCCTCATCCTGTTGCCGCTCGCGTTCCTCACCGGGATGGCCGTGCAGCGAGTCGCCTTCGATCGGCTCGTCGGTGTCGACCCCAGCTATCAGATCGTCGCGACGTTCGGCCTGGCCATCGTGATCCAGAACGTGCTGCTGCAGCGCTATTCGGCAACGCCTCGCGCGCTGAACATCGGATCCTTCGGCACGAAGAGCATCAAGATCACCGATCAGATAGCGATCGGTTGGTTCCCGCTCACCCGGTTCCTCGTCGCAGTCGCCGTGCTCGCGGCGATCTCGCTGTTCCTGAGCCGCACGAGGTTCGGGCGTGCGTTCCGCGCAACCTCGGATGACCCCGCGACAGCTCGACTCATGGGCATCAACAACCGCACCGTGTACGCGGTCGCCCTGGGCCTCTCCGCGGCGACTGTCGCACTCGCCGGGGTGTTCAACGGCGCGCAGACCCAGTTCTCCGCATTCGATGGTCCGCTGCTCCTGCTCTTCGCGTTCGAGGCCGTCATCATCGGCGGCCTCGGCTCGCTCTGGGGCACACTCGCCGGCGGCATCATCCTCGGGCTCGCGCAGACACTGGGGGCCGAGATCGAACCCGGATGGAAGCAGCTCAGCGGGCACGTGGTGTTCCTCATCGTGCTCGCAGTGAGGCCGACCGGTCTGTTCCCGAAGCAGGCGACCTGATGGCCACCGCGACTCGGGTGCACCGCGCCACCACCTCGAGCCGCGTGTCGGCGGTTCTCAGCGCGATCGTGCTGCTCGCCGTGCTCAGCGTTGCAACCGGTGACAATCGGTCCTGGCAGCTCAAGCTCACCGACATCTGCGTCTTCGTCGTCCTCGCGACCATGTGGAACCTGCTCGCCGGGTATTCGGGCCTCGTCTCCGTCGGGCAGCAGGCGTTCGTCGGGCTCGGTGCCTACGGCTTGATCTTCTTCGCGAACGGCCTGAACCAGGACATCTACTTCAGCGTCATCCCCGCCGCTGTCGTGGCGGCGGTCATCTCGGTGCCTATCGCGTTGCTCGCGTTCCGATTGCGTGGCGGGTACTTCGCAGTGGGCACGTGGGTGATCGCCGAAGTGGTCCGGCTGATCGTCAAGAACAACACGTCGAAGACGATCGGCGGCGGCACCGGCACGAGCCTCGATGTTCGTGCGTACGAGGCGGGGAGCCGCATTCGCACGACCTCGTTGATCGCAGTGGTGGTCGCGGTGCTCGCCATCGCCGTCGTCTACCTGATCCTGCGTTCGCGCCTCGGTCTCGCGTTGCAGTCGATCCGAGACAACGAGTCGGGCGCCGCGGGCCTTGGTGTGAACGTCTACCGCACCCGGATGTTCGTCTGGATCGTCGCGGCCCTCTTCACCGGAGCCGCCGGCGCCGTCTTCTACCTGAAGACCATCAACGTGCAACCGGACGCGGCATTCAGCGTGTCGGCGTGGACCGCTCCCGTGATCATCATGGTGGCGGTCGGCGGGCTCGGCACCATCGAAGGCCCGATCCTCGGAGCGATCGGCTACTACATGCTCCGCGATTGGCTCACCGACCAGACCCATTGGCCGAGCCTCGCTCCCGAGACGTATCTCATCACGATGGGGTTGCTCGCGATGGTGTTCGCCATCTACGTGCAACGCGGCATATGGGGAACGCTCACACGCAAGTTCCCGAGCCTCCAGCTGTTCCCGTTGCGGAGACGGGTCGAAGCAGTGGAGCGCTAGCTGACGATCTCGAACGAGAAGTCGATCGGCAAGGGCGGCGCGTCTGGAGGATCGCTCGCGGTCGCGGCATGAGCCGCTGCGGCGTCCACACCGTTCACGCGCAAGATCCCCTCGACGATGCTCCGTTCGTCCTCGGGTCGATGGATGCCCTCGAGGATGTCTCTGCCACCCGCGGCCATCATCCAGATGAGCTGGCTCCAGGCGAGCTCCCGGTTGTCGCCGACGAGCGAGTAGCGCCCCGCCGCGACGGCGCGGTCGATGTCGCG
>DATKAS010000499.1:0-8332 GCA_035497855.1 Acidimicrobiales bacterium | reverse complement strand
CGGGCACGACGCAGTACGCGCTCGGTGGTCCGGCTGCGGGCGCGGCTCCCACGGCGATCCCGATCGTGGGCGTCGACCGGTACGCAACAGCAGTCATGACGGCGCAGCGCTTCTTCACCAACCCGACAGTCGTCGGTGTGGCGAGCGGTGTCGCGTTCCCTGACGGCCTCACCGGCGGGGCTGCCATCGCCAAGGCCGGTGGCCCCCTGCTGCTCACCGATCCCGCGACGCTGCCGGGCAACGTCCAGAGCTACCTCACCAGCATCAAGGCCACGCTCACTCAGGTGTTCGTGTACGGCGGCACCACCGCCGTCGCGACGCCGGTCGTGACCTCGATCAACGCGGCGATCGCCTGAGGCAAGCCGCCCTTCGTCTGATCGTCGTTGCCGCGGTCGGCGCGGCGGGGCTCGTCGCCTCGCCCGCCGATCCGGCAGCGGCGGACAGCGCGATCCGGCTCGGCGGTGAGGACCGCATCGAGACGTCGGTCGCGATCTCGCAGGCGTCGTTCCCGACGCCCGGCTCCGCCAAGGCCGTCGTGCTGGCCCGTGCGGATGACTTCGCGGACGCCCTCGCGGGCACGCCGCTCGCCGTCCGCATGGGCGGTCCCCTCCTCGTCACGGGAAAGGCCGCGCTCGACGTGCGCACCCGCGAGGAGATGCGGCGCGTGCTCGCGGCGAACGGTCAGGTCTTCATGCTCGGCGGCGCGAAGGCGCTGTCGACCGTCGTTGCCGACGGCGTGACGAGCATCGGCTTCAACCCCGTCCGCATCGCCGGCGTCGACCGCTTCGACACTGCCCTGAAGGTCGCCGACCTGTTCGGCGCGCCCGTGGAGGTGCTGCTGTGCTCGGGGTTGTCGTTCGCAGATGCGCTCTCGGCGGGAGCCGCAGCCGCGGCGACCGGTGGTCTCATCTTGTTGACGAACGGCTCGACTGCACCGCCCGCTGTCGCGAGCTACGTGAGCGCGCACTCGGGTGCGAAGTACTACGCGGTGGGTGGTCCCGCGGCACAGGCCGTGCCGACCGCGACGCCCATCGTCGGGATCGACCGGTTCGACACGTCGACGCTCGTGGCGCAGGAGCTGTTCACGAACCCAACCGTGGTCGGTGCCGCGAGCGGCGAGGACTTCCCTGACGGCTTGTCGGGCGGAGCGATGATGGGCAAGGTCGGCGGGCCGATGCTCCTGGTCGCGGGATCGGTGGGGCTCCCGCCCATCATCCACTCGTACCTGCAAGCGAACGCCGCGTCGATCTCGACCGTGAACGTCTTCGGCGGGCCGAACGCCGTGTCGGATGCGGTCGTGCGCGACCTCACCAGCGCGGTGGTCTAGGCGATCACGGCAACGACGTCGCCGGCACCGACCGTGTCGCCGGCGGCGACCTTGATCTCCTTGACGGTGCCGCCACGTTCGGCGGTGATGTTGTTCTCCATCTTCATCGCCTCGAGCACGCAGACCGCGTCGCCGGCTTCGACGGTGTCACCGACGCCGACGAGCACCTTCACGATCGTTCCTTGCATCGGCACCGTCACCTCGCCGCTGCCGCCGGCCACAGCAGACGTGGCAGCAGCGGCGCGGGTGGGCCGCGACCGAGTGGGTTCGGCGACCGCAGGTGCTCCCGCGCTCTCGGGCACCCACACCTTCACCGCGAAGCGCTTGCCGTTCACCTCGACATCCACGTCGCGGCGCACGCGGGGTGGATCGCCGTCCACGACGGCCGGTGCGGGCGTGGGGGCTGACGAGACGCCGGTGAGATCGAGCCGGTCCTCGACCCACTTCGTCGAGTGCGTCGCGCCGATGAAGTCGGGGTGGCTGAGGATCGCGATGTCGGCGGGGATCGTCGTGGCGACACCCTCGATGTGCATCTCGGACAGGGCGCGCAGCATGCGAGTGCGCGCTGTCTCGCGATCTGCGCCCCATGTCACGAGCTTGCCGATGAGGTTGTCGTAGTACTGGCTGACCTCGTCGCCCGCCTCGTAGCCGCCGTCGAACCGCACGCCGAAGCCGTCGGGGACGACGAGCTTGGTGATGCGACCCGGTGACGGCAGGAAGCGACCGCCCGCAGGGTTCTCCGCGTTGATGCGGCACTCGATCGCGTGGCCGCGGCGGACGATCGAGCTCTGGTCGAACGACAACGGAAGGCCTGACGCGACCCGGATCTGCTCGGCGACCAGGTCGATGCTGGTGACCATCTCCGTGACGGGGTGCTCGACCTGGAGGCGCGTGTTCATCTCGAGGAAGAAGAACTCGCCGTCCGCGTACATGAACTCGACCGTGCCCGCGTTGTAGTAGCCGACGGATCGAGCGACTGCGATCGACGCCTGCCCCATCGCCTCGCGGGTCTCGTCGGAGAGCAGGGGCGCAGGGCTCTCCTCGATGAGCTTCTGATGGCGGCGTTGCGCGGAGCAGTCGCGCTCACCGACCCACACCATGTTGCCGAGGGTGTCCCCGATGATCTGCACCTCGACGTGACGAGGCCAGGTGAGGTACCGCTCGACGTACACCTCGGGACGACCGAAGTACGCCTGCGCTTCCCGCTGCGCGGACTCGATCGCGGACTCGACCTCGTCGGGTCCGTTGACCACCTTCATGCCGCGTCCGCCGCCGCCGTACGCGGCCTTCACCGCGACCGGCCATCCCTGCGACTCCCCGAACGCGCGGACCACGTCGGCAGAGGTGAGCGGCTCGCTGATCCCCGGCACACCCGCGACCCCCGCGCGGTCGGCCGCGTGGCGGGCCGAGATCTTGTCGCCCATCGCTTCGATCGCCTCGGGCGGCGGGCCGATGAACGCCACACCTTCGGCGGTGATCGCGCGCGCGAAGTCGGTGTTCTCCGAGAAGAAGCCGTACCCCGGGTGCACGCCGTCGGCGCCGCTCGAGCGGATCGCCGAGAGGATTGCCTCGGTGTTCAGGTAGGACTCCGCGGCGGTCTGCCCACCGAGTGCGTACGCCTCGTCGGCGAGGCGCACGTGCATCGCGTTGCGGTCGAGCTCGGAGAAGACGGCAACCGATGCGATGCCGAGCTCGCGGCACGCGCGGATGACCCGCACTGCGATCTCTCCGCGGTTGGCGATCAGGATCTTGGTCAGCATGCGGCGCATATGTTGACAGCCCGTGGCCTGGATCGTGCAGTGGGAGGAGGAGACCGGCTCCACGAACGCCGACCTGTTGGCCGCGGCGAGGCTCGGCGCGGCCCCAGGCACCGTGCTCGTGGCCGACCACCAGACCGCGGGCCGGGGGCGCCTCGGCCGCCGCTGGGAGGCGCCCCCAGGCAGCTCGCTGCTCGCCTCGTTGCTGTTCCACTCCGCATCGTCGGAGGGGCTGCATCGTCACACCCAGGCGGTGGCGCTCGCCGCCGCCGAGGCATGCCGGAATGTCGCCCGCGTCGACGCCGTACTGAAGTGGCCGAACGACCTCCTCGTCGGAAGCCGCAAAGTCGCAGGCGTGCTCGCCGAGACGGCACCGCTGCCGAGCGGAGCGCTCGCTGTCGTCGTGGGGATCGGTCTGAACGTCTCCTGGCCGGCACCGCTGCCGCCGGATCTCGCGCCGACGATGACGGCGCTCAACATCGAGGCTGGGAGGGACGTCGACCGGGCAGAGGTGCTCCGCGCGATGCTCGACGCGCTCGACAGCCTCGACTGGGCCCAGCTCCACAGTCGGTATCGCGCCGAGCTCGACACGCTCGGCCGCACCGTCCGCGTCGAGCGCGTCGGCGAGGTGCTCGAAGGCGCTGCGGTGGATGTGAAGGTCGACGGCACGCTGGTCGTGCGCACGCGGTCGGGTGATCGTGAGGTCACGACGGGTGACGTTGTGCACCTTCGGTGATCGAAATCTCGGTGACGGAGGGCACCGCGAACCCTCCTGTAGCGTGACTTCCCGTGTCGGCCCGCCGTGCGAGCAAGAAAGCAGCGGCGCTGCCAAAGCCCCGGAAGCTGCGGCGAACGTGGCCGCAGCGCCTCCTCATCGGGTTCAACGTCTTCCTGGTCGGCGTGTGCTTGGTCACCGCCGGCGGCATCTTCTACACGTTCAACCGGTTCGGCGACCTCCCACGTGTCGAGCTCGCGCACGTGCTGTCGCCGGAGCCGGCGAAGGAAGCGGTCGACAAGGCGCAGAACTTCCTCCTCGTCGGGTCGGACAGCCGAGCGAGCATCGATCCGGATGATCCGAACATCGGTGCGTTCGGAAGCGAGTCCGAGGTCGGGGGCCAGCGGTCCGACACGATCATGGTGCTGCGGATCGATCCCGCATCCGAGCGCGCGTCGATCCTCTCGTTCCCGCGTGACCTTTGGGTGTCGATCGCGGGCACCGGGGGCAAGCAGCGGATCAACACCGCGTTCTCCCGCGGGCCCGACGTGCTGGTTGCCACGTTGCAGCAGAACTTCGGCATCCCGATCCAGCACTTCATCGAGGTCGACTTCCGCGGGTTCAAGGGCCTCGTCGACGCAGTCGGCGGCGTGCCCGTGTACTTCGAGAACCCCGCGCGCGACAAGAACACCGGACTCAACATCCCGAACGCGGGATGCGTGAACCTGAACGGTGACCAAGCGCTCGCGTACGCGAGGTCTCGTCACTACGAGTACAAGGTCAACGGCAAGTGGCGTACCGACGGCACGGGCGACCTCGGTCGCATCAGCCGCCAGCAGGACTTCATCCGCCGGTCGCTGAAGAAGGCCGTCGCCAAGGGCATCCGCAACCCGATCGTGCTGAACCAGCTGATCGACGTCGGCATCCAGAACGTCACGGTCGACAGCAGCCTTTCCGCGCGTGACCTCATCAGGCTCGGCAACCGGTTCCGCAACCTCGATCCCTCGAAGATCGACATGTACACGGTGCCGATCACGCCCACGTCGATCAATGGCGCTGCGGTGCTCTTGATGCAGGAGCAGGCGGCGCAGCCGGTGCTCGACATCTTCCGCGGCACGGAGTCCTCGCCGACCGACACGAGCGCGGTGAGCGCGGCACCGCTCACGACCGTCGATCCGTCGGTGGTCCACGTCGAGATCCTGAACGGCGCCGGCGTGCGCGGCCTCGCTGCGCAGACCGAGCAGGCGCTCACGGGCCTGTCCTTCCAGGTGACCGGCAAGGGCGACGCGGACAGCAGCCAGTACGACCACACGATCATCCGCTACGAGCAGGGCCAGGAGTCAGCGGCCCGCACGCTCGCCGGCTTCATCGACTCGGGTGCGGAGCTGCAGCCTGTGAGCTCGGCCGGGTCCGGAGACATCCAGCTCGTCCTCGGCCGCGACTTCACCGGTGTGCGCACCTCGCCGGCGACCTCCGCGCCGGTCGCGAGCGGTGGGGTCACCACCGTCCCCGCTCCTTCGACGACGGCCGTCGGCGTGACGCCCCCGGCCGAAGCAGCCTGCGGGTAGCGCTCACCCTCGAGCAGTGCTGGCACCGGGTGCCGGGCGGCACCGCGGCGGCAGCCCTGGGTCTCGCCCGAGGGCTCGCGATGCTCGACGGGGAGGACGGGCATCTCGACGTCATCGGCGTCACCGCGCGACATCGCGATCTTCCGCCCGAGCCGTGGCGTCCGCAGCTCCCCCTGGTGTCGATGCCGCTTCCGCGCCCTGCGCTCTACGAGACTTGGCACGCCGCTCGCTGGCCGAAGGTCGAGAGCGCGAGCGGGCCCGTCGACGTGGTGCACGCGACCACGCTGATCGTGCCGCCGACTGCCGCCCCACTCGTCGTCACCGTGCACGACCTCGCGTTCCTCGACGACCGCGGCCGGCTGACGTCGCGCGGCAACCGGTTCATGCGGCGCGGGCTCGACTTGGCGAAGCGCCACGCGGACGTCGTGGTGTGCTCGTCGGAGGCAACCCGACGGGATTGCGTCGATGCCGGCCTCGACGAGTCCAGGCTCCGCGTCGTGCTCCTCGGATCCGACGCGCCGCCGGCCGCACTCGAGGAGATCGCGGCGGCGAAGGCTCGATTCGGCTTGCAACGGCCCTACGTCGCGTGGGTCGGCACGGTCGAGCCGAGGAAGAACGTCGGAGGGCTCCTGCGCGCGTTTGCGCTCGTTGCCACCGACCACCCCGATCACGAGCTCGTGCTGATCGGTCCGCCCGGATGGGGACCGCAGCTCGACGAGCTGATGGTGCTCCTCGACGCGGCGACCCGCGGTCGGGTGCGCGTGCTCGGCTTCGTGGGAGACGACGATCGCAATGCGCTCGTCGCCGGTGCGGCCGCGTTCTGCTACCCGAGCTTGCGAGAGGGGTTCGGTCTGCCGGTGCTGGAAGCGATGGGGCAGGGAACGCCGGTGGTCACGTCTGCGGGCACGTCCACGGCCGAGGTCGCGGGCACGTCGGGTGTGCTCGTCGATCCCGTGTCGCCGGACGCGATCGCTGAGGGCCTTCGAAAGGTGATCGACGACGACGCGTTCGCGGACCGCCTGTCGGCGGCAGGCCGCACACGCGCGCGCGAGCTCACGTGGGAGCGGAGCGCGGCGCAGACACGCGCGGTGTACGACGAGCTCAGCCCGCGCCGATGAGCCAGATGCGGATCGGCGTCAACCTCCTCTGGCTCGTGCCGGGTGAGGTCGGCGGCTCCGAGGAGTACGTGTGCCGGCTGCTCGAGGGTGTCGACGAGGTCGCGCCCTCCGACGTGGAGATCACGCTCTTCGCGAACCGGCGCTTCTGGGGTGCGCACCCCCGGCTCGCCAACAGCCATCGGCTCGAGGTCGCGGCGATCTCGGGTCGCACCCGAGCGACCCGCGTCGTCGCGGAGGCGACCTGGCTGGCGGCTCGGATGCGCGCACTCGACCTGGATCTCGTGCATCACCCAGGCGGCACGGTGCCGGTGCGCACGACCCAGCCGGCGGTGCTCTCGCTGCACGACCTGCAGTTCGTCGATCACCCCGAGTTCTTCTCGACGCTGAAGCTGCGGTACCTGCGCGCGGTGGTCCCTCGGTCAGCGCGCGACGCCACTGTCGTCACCGCACCGAGCGAGTTCGTGCGCGGCACCGTCATCGAGCACCTCGGCATCGCATCTGATCGGGTGCTCGTCGTCCCCCACGGCATCCCCGCGTCCGAACCCGGTTGGGCGACACCGCCGGATGTGGTGCGAGCGCGCTACGACGTCACCGGCCCGTTCCTCCTGTACCCGGCGGTCACGTGGCCGCACAAGAACCACGTGGCCGTGGTGCGCGCGCTCGCCGAGCTCGGCCGGTCCCATCCCGACGTGGTCCTGGTGCTCACCGGTGCGGCCGGCCCCGCCGAAGCCGCGGTCAGCGAGGAGATCGCGAGGCTCGGCCTGACCGAGCGAGTGCGGCGCACGGGCCGCATCCCGACGGTCGACGTGAACGGGTTGTACGACGAGGCAGTGCTCACCGTCATCCCGTCCCGGTACGAGGGGTTCGGCATCCCGGCCCTCGAGGCGATGCGGCGAGGCTGTCCCGTCGTCGCGGCCCGAGCGACCGCGCTCCCGGAGGTCGTCGGGGACGCGGCGATGCTCGTCGATCCGGACGATGTGGACGGATGGGTGAGCGCGATCGACGCGGTCCTCACCGACCCGGAGCGACGAGCAGCGCTCGTGACCGCGGGGCGTTCCCGCGCGGCGTCCTTCAGCGGCGAACGGGCGGCAACGGCGCTGCTGGCCGCGTACCGTCGCGCAGCGCCGAGGTGATGGCCGACATGAGAGAGGTGAGCCCCGCGTGAAGCTCGTCGTCGTCTGCCCCCACTTCGCTCCCGATGTCGCACCGACCGGCGACGTCATCACCCGGATCGTCGAGCACCTCGCCGCGCGCGGCCATCGCATCGAAGTGATCACTTCACTGCCGTGGTACGAGCACCACGAGGTCGAGCCGGAGTTCCGCGGCAAGCCGGTGCAGACCGAAGCGATGTCATGGGGAAAGGTGACGCGGGTGCATCCCTTCCCGACCGACAAGCGCGACATCCCGCGTCGCGCGCTCGCGTTCGGCGGCTTCAGCGCGTTGGTCGCCGGGGTCGGGCTCGTCGGCGGACGTGTCGACGGGGTGCTGGCCATGTCCCCGCCCCTGACTCTCGGGCTGACGGGCTGGGGCATCGCGGTCGCGCGCCGCGCTCCGCTCGTGTTCAACATCCAAGACGTGTTCCCCGACGTGGCGATCGAGCTCGGGCTCCTGCAGGGCGAGCGTGTCATCCGTGCCGCCTACGCGGCCGAGCGCTTCACCTACCGGATCGCCGACGCAGTGACGGTCCTCTCCGACGATCTCGCTGCGAACGTCCGCGCCAAGGTGGCCGCCGATCCAGGGAAGGTGCGGGTCATCCCGAACTTCGTCGACACCGATTGGATCCGTCCCGGTCCGAAGGAGAACGCGTACCGGTCGGAGTTCGGCCTCTCCGGCAAGCGCGTGGTCAT
>DATKAS010000498.1:0-3261 GCA_035497855.1 Acidimicrobiales bacterium | reverse complement strand
CCCGAGAAGCCCGAATCCTTCAGCTTCTCGACGCCGATCGCCATCGCGACGTCGATCGCGCCGGCGGCGACCGCATAGGCCGCGTTGCGGAACGCCTCGCTGCCCGTGGCGCACATGTTCTCGAGGCGAGTGACTGGCTTGTAGTCGATCTTGAGCGGACGGCTCAGCGTGAGGCCGCTGATGCCCGAGCCCATCGTGCCGAGCCAGTACGCGTCGACGTCCTCCTTCTTGATGCCGGAGGAGGTGAATGCCTCGGTCGCCGAATCGATCAGGAGATCCTCGGCGCTCTTGTCCCAATGCTCGCCGAAGGGCGTGCAGCCCATGCCGACGATGGCGACCTTGTCTCGGATGCCGTGCGATGCCATGTCAGCTGCCTCCTGCCGCGTCAGCGGCGATGGGTCGTGCCTTCCAGAAGTAATTGTGCACCCCGTCGGCCGTGAAGAGCCGGCGGAAGCTCATCTCGACCCGGTCTCCGATCTTGACAGTGGCCGGATCCACGTCGGTGAGCTCGCATTGGTAACGACCTCCACCGTCGAAGTCGATCACACCCACGACGACCGGGGGTGACAAGGAGAACGCCAGGCGGTCGATGGTGTAGGTGGCGATGGTGCCCTGGACGTCCGCGAGCCGTTCGGGCTCCATCTGATCGACGGCTCCGCAGCGCACACAGACCCGCGCCGGCGGGAGGTGGCGCGTGCCACAGACCGTGCACTTCGAGCCGACGAAGCCGTACTTCCACGGCTCGGTGCGCAACGAGGGCGGGGCGGCGGGGCGCTCGGGATCGGGGCGCCGCGGTGGCTCGCGCTGCAGGAAGCCGCGCCAGGTGAGAAAGGTCTGGTAGCCGAGGTCGTCGCGGCCACCGGCGATCTGCTCGGCCACGGTCGTGGCGCGGCGGTTCCGGTAAGCGACGAGCTCATCGGTCGTGCGAAGCACCGCGGCGTCGGCTCCGTCGGACACGCTCACCCTGAGAATTGTCTGTCCCGGCTCCGCCCGGTCGAGCACATCTGCGAACAGAAGACCGCCGTGCGCGATGCCGGTGTTGCCGATCGTTCCGGTGAGGTCGTCGACGAGCGCCTCGGGCCGTGCCCCGAGCGAGCCGGCGATCCGTTTCACCGCACGGGAGTGGAGGCCCGTGACAATGACGTGGTCGAGCTCGCTCGGCGTGACGCCGGCTTGCTTGAGCGCGTCGCCGATCGCGATCTCGGCGAGCGGCACGTACGCGTGCTCGCCGAACCGCTCCTCCCAGACGTGCGAAGCCTCCTCACCGGGCAAGCGCCAACGGTCGAGGAACTCGTTCGTCGCGCTGCCGACTCCGACGACCTCGACGAGGGAGCGGGAGTCGAACATCGATCCGGAGTAGAGGAACGCGACTGCGGCGTCGCCGCCGTCACGCTCGTCTGCACCACCCGGCAGGCCGGTGCGCATGTCAGCCATCACCGCGAGCAGCGGCACCGGGGACGTGCCGCCCATGCGACCAGCGGCGACCGCGGAGCGGGGAGACCCGACGATGTCGAACGCGGCGGTGGAGACGGGCAAGCCCAACGCAGCGTGGATCGCGGTGGCGTTCGTCTTGTCGAGGTACGGCGGGGTCGTGGTCGCGAACACGACGATCTGGGGGCTGAGGTCGCCCGCGGCCCTCATCGCGACGCGGCCGGCTTCGACTCCCATGGACGTCGCGTCTTCGTCGAACGACGCGACAGCGCGGGTGCCCTTGCCTCCTCCCGATCCCAGCGCCGCACCGATCGCGGAACGCTGCAGCCGGTAGTACGGCACGTAGGCGCCGTAGGCGACGATGCCTGGCATTGCTCCCCCTGAGTTTCGTGTCGTCTACGAGTAGTACGGGTTCTCGCCCGCGGCGTGGTCAGTCACGTCCTGCACGCGGGTGACGCCCTCCACCGATTCGCGCAGCATGGCCTGCACGCCTTGCATCATCGTCATGCGGCTCATCGCGCAGCCCTGGCAGCCGCCCCCCATCCGCATGTACACGACGCCCTCGTCCTCGTCGACGCCGACCATCTCGACGAAGCCGCCGTGCGCGGCGAGCGCCGGATTCACCTCTTCGGCGAGCGCGCTCTGCACGCCCTCCGCAAGCGCTCCGTCGGTCTTCAGGTTCCCGAGGTCGAGCGGTGCCGGCTTGTTCGGGTTACGCAGGACGAGGCCGTCGTGCTCGTAGTCGAGCGTCGCGCCCTCGAGGTTGTTCACGTCGTTGCTCGGGATGACGACGCGCAGGCCGTCGTGGTTGCGCACCTGCTCGCTCAGCGGAAGTGTCGCCAAGGGGACGAACTCGAGGTCGTACACGAAGTCGATGCCCTGGCTGCCGGAGATGGAGAGACGCAGGCCGAGGGTGCTGCCCTCTGGCTCGTCGTCGCGCAGCTCGATGAGCTTGGTATGGGCCCGATCGGTGACCGTGATGATCTCGTCGAGCACGAGCTCGTCGGTCTGGAGGGGCGACGTCATCGACCTTGACGATACCGTCGGACCATGGCGATCGACTACTTGGCGGCAGTGCGCGACAACGCTGCCCTGCTGGCTGCCGCGGCGCGAGACGGCTCGCTCGACGCAGACGTTCCGTCCTGCCCGGGCTGGGATGTCAACCGGCTGCTCGGGCACCTCGGACGCGTGCACCGGTGGGCCACCGAGGCCTGTCGCACCGGCGCCGAGCCCCTCCCCGATCGTCTCGAGAGCCCGCCACGTGACGAGACCGTCGTCCCGTGGTTCGAGGACGGCGTGGGGCCGCTCGTCGACGCGCTCACCGTCCTCGATCCCGATGCGCACGTGTGGAACTTCTCGAACGGCCACCAGGACGGGCGCTTCTGGCCGCGACGCATGGCGATCGAGACCGCCATCCACCGGTGGGACGGGCAGGACGCGCGCGGGCGCGACCGCGTGACCCCGATCGACGCCGAGCTCGCGTCCGACGGCATGGACGAGCTGCTCGACGTGCACGTCGGGTTGCGGTTGGCCGGCCGCGACGGCATCGACATCGGCGGTTCCGTCCACTTCCACTGCACCGACACCGACGGCGAGTGGACGGTGCGCACCGACGACGGCCTGGCGCGTGTCACGCGGGGCCACACCAAGGGCGACGTCGCGGTGCGCGGCCCGGCGTCGTCGCTGCTGCTGATGCAGTGGCGCCGCATCCCCCCCGACGACCCCACCCTCGAGGTCTTCGGTGACCGCGAGATCTTCGACCGCTGGCTCGCCCTCCCGGTCCCCCAGTAGCCCGGTTTCGTCACCAGCGGCGCATATGCGCCGTCTGGT
>DATKAS010000497.1:0-5318 GCA_035497855.1 Acidimicrobiales bacterium | reverse complement strand
CAAGCCGGCGGGCCGTGCACGTGGATCGTCGATCCCCTCGACGGCACCTCCAACTACGCGCACGGCATCCCGTTCGCGTGCACGTCGGTCGCGGTGCGGGACGCCGAGGGTGTCGCAGCAGGAGCGATCTTCGAGCCGTTTCGGGGCGAGCTGTTCACGGCATCGCGGGGCGGTGGTGCGTGGCTCGATGGACAACGCCTGTCGGTGTCCGACGTCGCGTCACTCGATCGGGCGATGGTGTGCACCGGCATCCAGGCCGACGACCGCGCCGAGATCGAGCAGTACGGGCGGCGCATCGTCGAGCTGAACGTGTCGTGCCGCGGCGTGCGGGGCCTCGGCTCGCCAGCGCTGTGCCTCGCGTACGTCGCGGCGGGTCGCATCGAGGCGTTCCTCGAGCGGGATGCGACGTACGCGTGGGACGTCGCCGCCGGGAGCCTGCTGATCACGGAAGCGGACGGCCAGATCGAGGACCTCGACGGAGGGCCGCTCAACCTGGGCCCGGGGATCGCGAACGTGCTCGCCACGAACGGCCACATCCACGACGAGCTCGCTGCGCTGTTGCAGAAGACAGGAGATCGGGCGTGACGGTGTCGGGCAAGCGGGTCGTCGTGACCGGCGCAGGTCGGGGCATCGGTGCCGAGCTCACTGCGGAGCTTCGTCGGCGCGGCGCTGAAGTCGTCGGGGTCGACCTCGCCGGCGCCGACGAGACGTGCGACGTCAGCGATGCCGATCAGGTGAGCGTGCTGTTCGACGAGATCGGTCGCGTCGACGGCCTCGTCACGTGCGCCGCACTGCTGGTGAACCGGCGGCCGTACGACGAGATCCCCCTCGACGAGTGGAATCGGATGCTCGCGGTCAACGTCACGGGCACCTTCCTGTGCGCTCGGGCGGCTGCCGCTGCCATGGGCGACGGCGGCGGCAGCATCGTGACGGTGGCCTCGGAGACCGCGTTCACGGGATCGCACGGCTTCGCGCACTACGTCGCCTCGAAGGGCGCCGTGATCTCGCTGACTCGGGCGCTCGCGAACGAGATGGGCAAGCGGAACATCCGGGTCAACTGCCTCGCCCCGGGGCGCACGACGACGCCCGGGTCCGAGGTCCTCGGTGAGTACGACGTGAGCCGCACGCCGCTCGGTCGGCTCATGCGCCCCGACGACCTTCTCGGCACGTTCTGCTACTTCCTCTCCGACGACTCCGTCTTCGTCTCCGGCCAGACGATCATCGTCAACGGCGGCCGCGTGCCGAACTGACGATGGGCGACATCCTCGACGAGTACGACGCAACCGGCCTCGCTGGGCTCGTCGCGAGCAGAGACATCACTGCACTCGAGCTCGTGGAGGCGTCGATCGCGCGCATCGAGGCGCTCGACTCGAAGATCAACGCAGTCATCCACCACCAGTTCGACCGGGCCCGCCGCGAGGCGACGGGCGAGCTCCCCCAGGGACCGTTCACGGGTGTGCCGCTCCTGTTCAAGGACCTCGGCTGCGAGGAGGCGGGCGAGCCACACCATCAAGGCATGCAGGTGCTGCGTGACGTGGGATGGCGTTCACCGACCGACAGCCCGCTCGCGTTGCGCTTCCGCTCGCTCGGTTTCGTCCCGGTCGGGCGTACGAACACGCCCGAGCTCGCGCTGATGGGCACGACCGAGCCCGACTCGTACGGGCCGACGCACAACCCATGGGACCTCGGGCGGTCCCCAGGGGGCTCGTCCGGCGGATCGGGCGCTGCGGTCGCCGCGGGCTACGTACCCATCGCCCACGCGAACGACATCGCCGGATCAATCCGCATCCCGGCGTCGCAGTGCGGCATCGTCGGGCTCAAGCCGTCGCGAGGGCGCGTGCTGCCGAACCGACCCGGTGACACCGCAGTGACGATGCTGAGCGAGGGCGCGATCACCCGAACGATCCGCGACACGGCCGCGGTGCTCGACGGGCTCGCGGAGTCGACAGCACCGCGTCGGCTCGTCGACGCGGTCGGCGTCGACCCGGGATCGTTGCGAGTGGGCCTGTGCCTGCACGCGTTCACGGGCGTCGACGTCGACGAGGGATGCCTCGATGCCGCCCGCGGCGCGGCTCGCCTCCTCGAAACGCTGGGCCATCACGTCGAAGAGGCATGGCCCGCAGCGCTTTACGACCCCGACTTGCTTCCCGGCGCGACGAACCTCGCGGCCGCACACACCGCCGTCGCCGTCGACGCGTGGTCCTCGGCGCTCGGGCGCGAGCTCGGCGAGTCCGACGTCGAGCCCGCGTCGTGGTCCCTCATCACCCGAGGGCGAGCGTTGACCGGGGCCGACGTGATGCGCGCACTCCAACGCCAGGAGGAGCTCACACGTGAGATCAGCAGCTGGTGGCGCGAATTCGACCTGCTGCTCACGCCGGCGACCGCCGAGCCCGGGCCACCACTCGGCGCGTACAAGGCCGGCTTCGCGCCGGGACGGGGCAGTGCGTTCACCCGCGTGTTCAACGCGACGGGCCAGCCCGCGCTCTCACTGCCGCTCGGCTGGCCTGCCGACGGCCTGCCTCGCGGCGTGCAGCTCGTCGCCGCCCATGGGCGGGACGACCTTCTCATCCGCGTGGGATCGCAGCTCGAAGAAGCTGCGCCCTGGTTCCACCGCCGCCCTCCGGTCGCCTGACCCGCACGTACGATTGCGCTGTGGGGGTGCAGGAAGTCGGGCAGCGGTTCGGCGCGTCGCTGCTGCGCCACCCCTGGCGTTGGTTTGCCGGGACTGTCGCTCTTCTGTTCCTTGCTGTCCCCACCTCACGAGTGAGCTCGGACGATGGCTCGACGATCCTCGCCGTGCTCATGGTCGTGTTCACCGGATACGCGGTGATCGCGTCACTCGTGTTGGTGCCTCGCATCCTCGTCCCGCGGATCGTTCGCAGCGCGAGTGCGCCGCTCGAACGGATCGCCGCTTTGCGCTGGGCATTCGGCCTCGGTCCGGCGATCTTCGGAATGGCCGCGCGCCTCCTGGGCGTGACGTGGGCGGGATGGACGGGCTGGGCAGTCAGCACCGCGCTGCTCGCGTACACCGCTGCCACCATCGACCATCACCCCCCGCTCACTTGACCGTGGTCACTGCCTACAAGCGGTCGCGAAGGTCAAGTGCGGGCTCGGCGTCGTTACGGAGGGCCTGCATTCGGCGGATGTAGTCGTCACGATCGAGGCCGAAGAGCCCGAACCGAGGGATGCGCGACAAGAGGAAGGTGTGCGCGCCGCCACGAGCGAGCGCCGCGACGTCACCTGAGAGCAACGCCGTGCGCTCTTCGTCGGTGAAGGGCCAGTCCGCAATCGCGCCACCCGGATCGGCCCGCAGCGCCTCGCGGAACTCGAGGTCGACCTGCGCGCGATGCAACAGCTTGTGCACGGTGTAGACGCTCATCGCAGATCCCACGCGGCGAACGCGTTGCCGCCGTACGTGTCCATCTGGAGGAACGTCGGAGGGCGACCACCGACAGCACCAAGCAACGCGATCCAGTTCAGGCACTCGCCGCTCACGTTTCCCGCAGCGCGAAGGCGACCGGGTGTCGCCGCAGCGACGAGCGCGTCGAGCTGCTCTTCGCGCAGCCAACCCTCGACGTCGCCGAGCCACGCTTGGTCCGGCGGCGCCATGGGGGAACCAGGGCGCGCATGAGCTCCTCCGATGTCGCCGCTGATGGCGCCGCTCGCGACGATCCCGACCCTGGCGTTGCTCGGATAGCCAGCGACGGCGGCAGCGACCATGCCTCCCAGATCACGACAGCGCGAGGCGAGCGGAAACGGCGGCGCGATCCCGTTGATCCACACCGGCACGATGGGTCGTTGGACGACGCCGTCGGTCGCATCGAGGAAGTGCACCGGCACCGTGATGGAGTGGTCTACCTGGAACTCCTGGCTCAGGGTCAGGTCGAACGCCGCCGAGAGCCCCGATGCATAGACGTGGCTCGCGAGGTCCTCGTGAACTGGGATGACCTCGAACCGGGCTTCGCCGGGCCAGTCGTCCGTGCCCGGCCCGTCTGTGCTCAGGGCAACGCCCACTGCGAACGCAGGCAGACGGTCATAGAACCAGTGGTGGAAGTGATCGGTGTCGAACACGAGCAGCACGTCGGGATCGATCTCGTCGACATGCGCTCGAACCGCTGCGAACGCACGAGCGGTGAGCGAGTCTGCATTCGCCGCGCAGTCGCCCGGTGAGGTCGGCATGTGCGGCACGCCGAACGCGCCGACGATCGTGGCCATCAGCCAGGCGTCGCCCCGTGGAAGATGAAGTCATGATTCGCGAAGTGCTGTTGGATCGCTTCAGCAGGTGCGCCTTCAGCCACGAGCCGCTCGAGGCCTTCGAAGCCGCGCTCGTGGCCGGCGGGCGTGTTGATCGTCAGCATGATCGCGACGGAGCTGCCAACGTTCCCGAACGCGTGCGTGGTTCCTCGGGGCGCGTAGGCAAACGCGCCTGGCCCCACCCGTCGCGTCTCGGTGCCGATCTTCCACTCCCATTCGCCTTGCACCGCGAACCAGAGCTCGTCCTCGAACGGTTGGTGGTGGTCAGGTACGTCGCCCGCTCCGGGTTCCAGCATCACGTACGCGACCATCAGCGACCCCGCGCTCTCCTCGCCTCTGAGCACGAGATGGATCGTCTGGCCGCCCTGCGACAGGACCACGGGTGCAGTGGTCGCGTCGATCAGCTTGGGCACGCGAGGCATCGAGGTCCAGAGCCGTCGCAGCTCTTGGTAGGCGTCACTGGAGTCGACCTCGAACTCGACCTCGTCGACCGCCGCGTTCACCATCGCATCGCTTGCGTCCACACCGGTCATCGAGGCCCCCTGTCGGTCAACCAATGTCCCGGAGAGTAGAGCAGCAAGCGTGACGCTCGCCATCGATTGTGCCGCGCATGCGGCCGCTACTGCGCGTCGGCGAGGTTGAGCGCTTCGTAGACCGGGGCGTCGGAGAACATGAACAGGTCGAGCGTGGTCGCCGCGTTCACCTTCATCGGGCACCACGACGGCACCGCGAACACGTCACCCCTGCTCACGTGATGGGCCTGACCGCCGAGGTCGATCACGCCGTCGCCGTCGAACACCTGCCACACCGATGAGCCGACCCGGCGCGGCAACGTCGACGACGCGTTCGCGGCGAGGCGGTGCATCTCGAGGCGGATCGTCACGAGCGCGTCACCCCCGGTCGTCGGGTTGCTGAACCGCACAGCGGCGTGGCCGGGCGCGAGCACGCCATCGCGGCCCTCGGCTTCGAGCTCGAGCTGTGCCGCGAGCGCCGCGTCGGTGTGCTCCCAGCGATAGGCCATCAACGGGGAGGTCTTTTCCGGGCCCGCGGACACTGGGCGCAGT
>DATKAS010000496.1:0-3991 GCA_035497855.1 Acidimicrobiales bacterium | reverse complement strand
GAAGCCGGTCATCGCCGCGATCGAAGGGCACGCACTCGCGGGTGGGCTCGAGCTCGCGCTGTCGTGCGACCTCATCGTGGCGGCGCGCACCGCGAACATGGGCATCCCCGAGGCGGCACGCTCGCTGGTCGCTGTTGGTGGCGGGCTGTTCCGTCTGCCCAAGCGCATCCCGTACCACCTCGCGATGGAGCTCGCGCTCACGGGCAAGCCGTGGCCAGCGACGCGCATGGCCGAGCTCGGGCTCGTCAACCGGCTCGCAGAGCCCGGGCAGGCACTCGCGGTCGCGATCGAGCTCGCCACCGAGGTGTTGGCTGCGGGGCCGTTGGCGGTGCGCGCGAGCAAGCAGATCGTCAAGCACGCGTACGAGTGGACCGACGAGGACGCGTGGCGAAAGCAGATGGAGTACGCCGCGCCGGTCATGAGGTCAGAAGATCTGCAGGAGGGCCTGCGAGCGTTCGCGGAGAAGCGCGCGCCCGTGTGGAAGGGGCGCTAGCACCCACGTCCGTTCTCGCGCGGATAACGAGCCAAATTCGGCGGGTTATCCGCGCGAGTTCGCCGGGTCTCGGCTCGGTAGCGTGCGCGTTGTGAGCGACGACGTCGACGGCTGGGCCGCGATCGGTGAGCTGTACCACCGGTTCCTCACCGGGCTGCTGCTCGCCCTCGTGATGCGCCAAGGCACCGAGCGCGCAGCGGAGGTCGTGTTCCGCACGTTCCGGCGGCAGCATCTCGAGCTGTTCCTGCCGGGGCTGCGCAAGCTCGAGCTCGAGAGGCTGCCACACGCCGTCGCGTGTGCCCAGTACCACGTGCTGTCGAACGCGCTCGGGGGCGTGAACGTCGTGTGGATCCCCGAGTCCGACACGAAGTCATGGGTGCGCTACGTGCCGCCGCGCTGGATCTTCGACGGGACCGCGGTGTGCGGCATCCCAACCGAGGTGAGCCGGGCGATGCTCCGCGGCTGGCATGGCCACAACGGCGTCACGCTCGGCAACGATCGCCTCGGGTTCGTGTGCACGATGCAGACGACCGACGGCCAACCTGGCCTCGAGGGCTACTACATAGAGGAAGACCATCCCCTCGCCCCAGAAGATCGCGTGCGGTTTCGTCCGGGCGAGCGCCCCGTGAACGAACCCGTCGACCTCCCGCGCCCCGAGTGGGATCCGATGCGGCTCGTCAAGGTCGAGCGCAACTACGCGACGGCGTACATCCGCAGCGTGTTGCCGGAGCTGTGCGCGGTGCTCGGGCCGGCAGATGCGGGAGCGGTCGGGGTCGTCGCCGCTCGTCAGATCGGCATGCAGTACCACGCCGCGGTGATGGCGAAGATCGGTCTCGGCGGCGCGTTCGTCGACCGGTTCGCGCGGCTGTTGCGCGCCCACGGCGATCACGTCGAGGTGGTGATGCGAGGCGACGAGACGGTGGTGCGCCTCGCGGCGTCGAGCCTCCTCGACGACCTCGGCCTGCCGAGCGAGGCGTTCGACGCGTGGAACGGGTTGTGGGAGGGGATGGCCGCGATGGAACAGCACCACATCGTGCTCACCCATCGTCGGGACGCGGGCGACGCAAATTGGGTGTGGCGAGTGCTGCCGCCTGCCCACAATGCGGCATGACCACTCGCCGGTTCACCCAGGTCGACGTGTTTTGCTCGGCGCGGGGTCGGGGCAATCCGCTCGCCGTCGTGCACGCTGCCGGCGGCCTCAGCGACCTCGAGATGCAGCGGTTCGCACACTGGACGAACGTGTCGGAGACGACGTTCCTGGTGCCACCCACGTCGCCGGATGCCGACTACAAGGTGCGGATCTTCACGCCGGGCGAGGAGCTGTCGTTCGCCGGCCATCCGACCCTCGGCACCTGCCACGCCTGGCTCGAAGCCGGCGGCACACCGCGTCGTGCCGGCACCGTCGTGCAGGAGTGCGGAGCAGGGCTCGTGCGGGTGAAGCAAGACGGGCGCCTGCTCGCGTTCGATGCGCCACCTCTCCTCCGCGCGGGACCCGTCGACGAGGCGCTCGTCGTCGAGATCGCAGGCTGGCTCGGCATCCCGCGCCGCGACGTGCACGACGCGCAGTGGGTCGACAACGGCCCCGGCTGGGCCGCGGTGATGCTGCGAGACGCCGACGCGGTGCTCGCGCTGCGGCCCGGTCCGCTCGAGCTGAAGGTCGGCGCGGTGGGGATGCATCCCGCGGGGTACGCCGCCGCCATCGAGCTCCGCGCCTTCTTCTCGATCGACGGCGTCACCCGCGAGGACCCGGTCACCGGCAGCTTGAACGCATCGGTCGCGCAATGGCTGCTCGGCAACGGACGGCTGACCGCTCCCTACGTCGCGAGCCAAGGCGCCGCACTCGGCCGGGCCGGCGAGATCCACGTGACCAAGGACGACGACGGCACGATCTGGATCGGAGGGGCATCCGCCTCTCTGGTGAAGGGCACGGTCGAGCTCTGACGCGCGTCCGGTCGAGCAGATGGGTGTCAAACGAAAGCAGGCGGCGGCTCGAACGCGTGCCACTCACGCTCGAGCAGCTGCGCGAACCGCAGGGTCGTGCGGTCTTCGAGGTAGGGGCCGATCGCTTGGAGGCCGAGCGGGAGGCCCGCCGAGCTCAGGCCGGCGGGGAACGCCGTCGCGGGTTGCCCGGTGTAGATCGCCCACATCGGGTACACGATGTTGAGGTTGTAGGGAACCTCACGCCCGTCGACGTCGAGCGACCGGGTCCGCTGGTCGCCGGTTTGATGGGTGAACGCCACATCGAGCGCTGTGGGGCTCACGAGGATGTCCCACTCCTCGAAGAACTCGCGCCACACGACTTGGGCCGACGCACGACGGTTCAGCAGCATCATGTAGCCAGCCGCGTCGATCGTCAGGCCGAGAGCCACGGCATCCTGCTGCGGATCGCTTCGGTCCATCTCCGCCGCGGACTCCTCGCGGCTCGCGCGCGGCTGTGCTTGCGACGTGATCGCGACGAGCAGCGTCATGTAGTCGCGGAAGTAGGCGTCGTGGTCCACGGCCGGCATCGCCTCGCCGACTTTGGCACCTGCGGCAGACAGCATCGACGCGAGCTCGTCGACCTTCGCCTGCATCTCCGACGAGGGCTGCGCCAGCGAGAGGCTGGGCATGACCGCGACGCGGAAGTCGCCGAGCCGATCGTGGCGCGCCGGCGGAAGGTCGACGCGGAAGCCGATCGTCTCGAGGTCGTTCGGCCCCGCTACGACGTCGAAGAGCAGCTCGAGGTCGGTCGCGCTCCTCGCGAGCGGTCCTTGCACGGCCATCACGACGGCAGGGTTCAGTCGGTCAGCGAGTGGGAACGAGCCGGTGCGAGGAACGGCGGTCTCGGACGGGCGGTGCCCGTACACGCCGCAGTACGCCGCCGGGACGCGGATCGATCCCCCGATGTCGCTGCCGATCTCCAGCGGCGTGAACCCGGCCGCGAGTGCCGCCGATCCGCCACCGGTGCTGCCTCCCGGAGTGCGTTCGAGGTCCCACGGGTTGTTCGTGCGGCCGTACACGGGGCTGTCGGCCTGCCAGTCGGCGACCGCCTCCGGGATGTTCGTCTTGCCGAGGAGGCACGCTCCCGCGCCGAAGACGGAACGAGCGATCGCGCCATCGGCCTGCGGTCGGTAGTCCTTGAACACCTCGATGCCGGCCGACTGTGGGAGGCCGGCGACTTGGGTCGACTCCTTCAGCGTCATCGGGAGCCCGAGCAGTGCTCGCGACTCGCCGGCCGCGCGCGCTCGGTCCGCGGCATGCGCTGCTTCGAGCGCGCGAGCAGGGGTGCGGACCGGGATCGCGTTGAGTGCTTCGTCGTGCTTGTCGATGCGCGCGAGGTGCATCTCGACGAGCTCGACCGAGCTGATCGCCTTCGCGTCGAGCGCGGCGAGCATGTCGATCGCGGTGCTGAACGGACCGATCTCGTGGGCCATTGCCGTACCCTACGGCGGTGCGAGACACCCTTCCCGCTGAGCTCGTCGAACTCGCGAACCGCATCGCACCGCGGCTGAAGCAGCG
>DATKAS010000495.1:0-4365 GCA_035497855.1 Acidimicrobiales bacterium | reverse complement strand
CGCCGAGCTCGCAAAGTCGCGGTTGCGCGTGGGCACGTGGACCGACGGCGGCCGCGTCTCGATGCCATTCGTCCTCGCACCAGTCGGCGACCTCGTAGCGGTCGAGGCCACCGACGCCGACGATCGTGCGACGTACATCTTCCGCACCGAGGACGTCGACTGGTTGAACGCGGTGCTCGTGCTCACGACGTTCCGTCGCGAGGTCTACTCGCTGCCTGACGAGCAGCTGGGCCGGTGGGCGACGGCGGTCCGCGTGCTCGAGCCAGTGCGCTGGATGCGCGGCGCGCTCGCCGGGCGCGTCGTGCATGACGACACGTGGCCCGACAAGATCCGAGCCGCGCTCACGCGAAGCTGAGCGGCACGAAGCGGCGTTGTTTGCCCGCCGCGGTGCGTTCGATCGCGTCCACGACCTGGAGCTTCACCCTCGCGCCCTCGAGGCCTGCGTCAGCAAGGTGGTGGGTGATGTCCTGAGCCAAGGCGTCGATGTCGATTGGAGCGTCGATACGAAGATCGATGTCCGCGCCTCGCTCGGTCTGGCGCACCTGGTATTCGACGATCGCCGGTTCGCGGCTGAGTGGGGAGCGGAACACGTGGGGATGGATGACGACGTCCCCGTAGCGGAAGACGTGGTCGAGACGGCCCTCCACATCGTCGATCCGTCGAAACGCGCACCCACAGGGGCACGGCTCGCGCAGAAGGCGCACTCGATCGGTGATCTCGTAGCGAATCAGCGGGAGCACTGGGTTGTAGAGGTTGGTGAGCAGGATCTTGTCGGAGAGCTCGCCGGGCGCGACCGGTCGCCCTTGCGCGTCGACGGGCTCCACGAGCACGAGGTCGTCGCTGAGGTGCATCCCGGCACCCATGAAGCAACTCGCCGCTGTGGTGCATGCCTCGGAGGTGCCGTAGTACCCGCCGACGGGCGCCCCCCACGCCCGCTCCATCGCCTCGCGCATCTCGGGCAGAAGCGGTTCGCCGTCGGGCGCGATCGTGAACGGCGCGATCTGCAGGCGTCCCGCGAGCTGTTCGCGGGCGAGCTGCGCGAGCGCTGAGGCGTACCCGCGGAGCTGCGTGGGCTGGATCGCGTTCAGCTGCGCGACCGTCGTGGCCATCGGCTGGGTGACCGGCATGCGATGGGCAGCGACGCCCGGCGTCGCGAACGTCTGAGGCAGTGCGCTACTCATGTGGGTCGGGGCGTCAGCAGCGACCAATGCGACGACGACCGGTTGACCCATCACCTCGGGGTGCTTCATCGCGTATCGGGCAGACCACCTGACGGTGGAGACGAACGCCGTCAGCCACGGCTCCCAGCCCCAGACGAACACGCCTCGCTGCCCGCTCGAACCGCCCGACGCGATCGCGTGATATTCGTCGACGAGATATGCGTCAGTGGTGATCGACTCGAGGTGCTGGTTGACGGCGTCGAGCGTGAGACGCGGATCGGTGACGATGCGATCCCAGTTGGTCATGAGATCGACCTTCGTCATCGTCGGAAGATCGGACACATCGTCCGCGGTCAGCTCATCGAGGTCGACATCGGCGAGCCGGGCGCCGTGCCATGGCGATCGCTCGCGTGCTGTGGAGACGATCGCTCTGAGGGCAGTCGTCTGCGCGAGGTCGATCTGCTCGCGGGTCCACGCGAGTCGAGCGGTGAGCTCCTGAACGGCAGCGAAGAAGCCCTCGCCGTGCCGCGCCTGCAGGGTGCCGTACTGCTCCATCGCCGCGACCGGTGGACCTATGACGGAGCCGCCCAGACGCCTTCCCAGGTGTCGCTCACCGTGGCGTCGGGGTTGTCGATGACGCGGATGGGCGTGTCGAAGTCCATCGTCGGCCTCGTCTCGGGATTGTGCCGAGGCCATGCCGTCATGTCGCGAGTCTCCCCTCCCCGACCGAGTGGGCGCCAGCGGCACGTATGCGGCCCCCTGGTGACCAAACGGTGTGGATCGCTGCGAGACTGAGCACATGTGCCGGAGCATCATCACGTTGCGTCGTCCCGAGCCCGAGGTGTCGTGGGAGGAGTGCGAGGCGGCAGCGCGGCAGTACGTGCGCAAGATCAGCGGCTACCGCACGCCGTCGAGGGCGAACGAGGAGGTCTTCGAGCGCGCGGTGCACGACATCGCACACATGACTCAGGACCTGCTCGGCGGCTTGGTCGTGGGCGCCACCACCAAGCGGTAGCCCGCGTCGATCTCTTCCGCGGTGAGCAGGTCCGCGTGCCTGCGCTGCCAACGCCCGGACGCGAGGTCGTCGGCGAGCCGTGCCATCGCCTCGTCGACGACGCGCGCCGGCGACCGCGCGATGCCGGAGATGCTGGCGCGAACCGTGGGATCGAGGTAGGCCTCGGGTCGACGCCAGAAGGCGTGGCAGAAGCCGTCGTGACAGTCGTGCGGCACGGGCACGACCGTGACCTCGCCACCGCCGAGAGCTTCCGCGACGGCAGTGGGGCTCGGCACGCCGGCGTCGAGCTCGACCATCGACGGCAGGTAGTCGGTGACGAGCCACTGCTGGGCGTGGACCGCGGTGTCGTAGTGGAACACGACGACCGGACCTGACGTCACGCGGCGCACCTCTGCCAAGCCGGCCCAGATGTCGGGCCAGTGGTGCACGGTCATGAGCGCCATCGCCGCGTCGAACGTGTCGTCTTCGAACGGGAGGTCGCCGGCGACAGCCCGCACGACGATTCGGCTCGCGGTGCTCGGCCGCTGCTCGATCATCCGCTCCGACGGCTCGACGGCGACGACGACGCGATCGGTGGGCTCGTACGAGCCGGATCCTGCGCCGACGTTGAGGACGCGCCGCGCGCCGCCGAGCGGGGCGAGGATCTGGGCCTCGACGCGTGGATCGGGCTGGCGGAAGCGCGAATAGCCGATCCCGATCGAGTCATACGTCGCATCCACCGCCACGACCCAACGCTACCGAGGGGTGCGCTAACCAATTCCCGTGCCGTACGAGTTCGAGCAGATCCCGTACCCGCTCGTCTACGAGGAGCAGGCCGCGTTCAAAGACACCTACGGCGGTGCCGAGGGCGTCGTCGTGTGCGAGTCGTACCTCCTGAAGCCGAAGACCGAGTCAGACACGGTCCTCGTGTTCATGCATCCCGTGGGCGGCGGCGCGTACCTGCCGATGGTGCGGCATCTCGCGCGCTCGGGACATCACGTCATCTACTGCAACAGCCGCTACCGAGCGGACCATGCGCTCATCATGGAGAAGGTCGTGCTCGATCTCGGCGCGTGCGTGCGCGACGCGAAGGAGCGGCTCGGCTACGCGAAGGTCGTGCTGGCGGGATGGAGCGGTGGTGGCGCGCTCTCGCTCTACTACCAGGAGCAAGCCGAGCAGCCGTGGGTGACGGCGACGCCGGCGGGCGATCCGCCCGATCTCACGGCCGCGGGTCTCGAGCCGGCTGACGCCGTCATGCTGCTCGCCGCGCACGTCAGCCGTCACGGCGTGCTCACGTTGGGCCTCGACCCTTCGATCGTCGGCGAGCGCGATCCCGATCGGCGCGATCCCGAGCTCGATCTGTACGGGCCGAACGCGCCAGCGCCGCCCTACGACCGCGCGTGGCTCGCACGGTTTCGCGACGCGCAGGTCGAGCGCAACCGTCGCATCACCGCGTGGGTGCGCGACGAGCTCGGCCGGCTGGGTCGCGGTGAAGAACGCGGGTTCGTCGTGCACGGCACGATGGCCGACCCAGCGGTGCTCGACGTCACCATCGACCACAACGACCGGCCCGCGGGAACGAGCTACCTCGGCGATCCCCGGCTCGTGAACAACGGACCGGTCGGGCTCGCGCGCTTCTGCACCTTGCGGTCATGGCTGTCGCAGTGGAGCTACGACGACGCCCGGGGCGATGGCGTACGAGCTGCGGCCGCGATCTCCGTGCCGGTGCTCGTGATCGACAACGGAGCCGACCCCGTCTGCTACCCGAGCCACGCGAGGGCGCTCTACGACGCGGTCACGCACGGCGACAAGGAGCGGCACACCGTCGAGGGCGCATCCCACTACTACATCGGGCCCGGGCAGCGGCCGAAGCTGCAGGAAGCGGTCGATGTCAGCACCGACTGGCTGGTGCGGCACGGCCTCGCGCCCGCTATGCTCTAACCCCTCACCGCGGGGTGGAGCAGTCTGGTAGCTCGTCGGGCTCATAACCCGAAGGTCGCTGGTTCAAATCCAGCCCCCGCCACCAATCGAAGCGCAGTTCAGGGCTGGCGCGAGCAGCGTCGGCCCTTGCGCGTGGGGGAGACGCGTCAAACGAGGGTCAAACCGAGCGCGATCCGCCGAGGCGCGGGATGCGCTGATTGGGTCGGGGGCGCGACGACAACCAGAGATGCTGACCGCCCAGTGACGTGAACGGTGCCCCCGTTTCTGAGG
>DATKAS010000494.1:0-5904 GCA_035497855.1 Acidimicrobiales bacterium | reverse complement strand
ACGAGGTTCGGTGTCGCGAACAGCTACCTGTACTACTCGCCGGGTGACATGGACTGGGACGCAACGCTCGCGCTCGACCCGGTTGCCGAACGCACGCTCGCGACGCGGTCGTGGCGTGACGAAGTCGATCGTTGGTACGAGGACGAGCGTCCTCGTGTGTTCGCGCAGAACGAAGCGTTGCAGCGGGAGCGGCTCGACGGCTGCAGTGACGCCTATCTGGCAGCGCACATCGAGCGCGCGATCGCGCACTTCCTCGAGGTCGCGCCGCTGCACTTCGAGCACAGCGGGTTCGACATCGCGATGGGGTTGCTGCTGCGAGCGACGTCGGAGTGGGAGATCGACGCAGCCGACGTGATCGCGCTGCTCGCCGGCGCGTCGCCCTCGACCGCGGCGATCTCGGCGCAGGTCGATGCGATCGTGCGTCACCGCGACGCGCCGCCCACGTCGCTCGCCGACATCGGCGCTCAGGACCTGTCCCGAGTGCTGGATGAGCACGGGTGGCGGGTGATCGACGGCAACGACCTCGCGGGAGCGACGCTCGGGGAGCGACCCGAGCTCGTGCTGGCGGCGATCCGAGCGCGGATGGAGAGCGGGCCGAGCAGCGTGGGCGGCGGGATCGAGCGCGTCCGCTCGCACGTGCCTTCCGCGCAGCGGGTGCAATTCGCCGAGCTGCTCGCCGACGCCCGCGGGCTCTACAGCCTGCGCGACGACGACAACGGCGTGTGCTTCGTGTGGCCGCTCGGCCTGATCCGCCGAGGCGTGCTCGAAGCGGGACGCCGCCTCGCCGATCGGGGCGCCGTGCGCGCGGCCGACGACCTCTTCGAAGCGACGCCGGAGGAGATCAGCGCGCTCCTGGTGGGCGATGGTCCGAGGGCTGACGACTTGGCGGCTCGCCGTGCCGCTCGCATCTCAGCCCGTGACCTCGAGCCACCGATGCAGCTGGGCGAGCTGCACGAGGACCAGGGGCCCGCGTTGCCGCCTCATGTAGCCGAGCTCGACGCGATCCGAAACGTGTACTTCGCTGCCGCCAGCGGACGGTCCGCAGGACAGCTGAAAGGGATCGGGGTCGGCGAGAGTGTCGTGCGCGGTCGCGCCCGACGGCTCGTGGACGACAATGCCGTCGCCCGCATCGACGTCGGAGACGTACTGATCGCGGTGACCACCACCTGCAGCCTGAACTCGGTGTTCCCGCTGCTCGCCGGTGTCGCGACCGAGGAGGGCGGCCTGTTCAGCCACACGGCGTTGCTCGCCCGCGAGCTCGGCCTGCCGGCGGTCGTCGGAGCGCCCGGGCTTCTCGCATCGATCAGCGACGGCGATCTCGTCGAGATCGACGCAGTGGCAGGGGTCGTGCGGGTGATCGAGCGGGCGTAGCGCAGTACCGTCGCGCACATGCCCGTCACCGCGCAGAAGGTCAAGGAGTACGCCCGCATCCGAGTCGCCCCCCTCACTGGTGCGCTCGGCGCGGAGGTGGCAGGCGTGCAGCTGCGCGACATCGACGACGAGACGTTCGCCGAGCTGCACGACGCATGGCTCGAGCACAAGGTGCTCTTCTTCCGCGATCAGGAGCTCACGCGCGACGAGCACGTCTCGTACGGGCGTCGTTGGGGGCCGCTCGAGGAGCATCCCTTCGTGAAGAACGAGGCCGAGCATCCCGAGATCGTCGTGCTCGACTCGACGCCGGAGCGCTTCATCGCGGCGGAGGCGTGGCACTCCGATGTCACGTGGCGCGAGTGCCCATCGCTCGGCTCGATCCTGCGCGGCGTCGTCATCCCCCCGGTCGGTGGCGACACCTGCTGGGCGAACATGGAGCTCGCGTACGAGCAGCTTCCCGACGGCGTGAAGGAGAAGATCGACGGCAAGGTCGCCGTCCACTCGTTCGTCAAGGTGTTCGGGTTCCGATTGAGCGAGGAAGAGCGTGAGCAGAAGCGACGCGAGTTCCCGGATCAGCTGCATCCCGTGGTGCGCACACATCCCGAGACCGGGCGCAAGTCGTTGTACGTGAACCAGCCGTTCACCATGCACATCGAAGGTGTCGAGCCCGAGGAGTCAGCGCGTCTGCTCGACATCCTCTACCGCCAAGCGTCGGTGCCGCAGTTCCAGTGTCGCTTCCGCTGGCAGCCCGGAAGCGTCGCCCAGTGGGACAACCGCTGCACCCAGCACTACGCAGTGCCCGACTTCGCCGGCCAGCACCGCCGCATGGAGCGCGTCACCGTCGAGGGCGACCGCCCCCGCTGACTCGGCGGGGCTACTCCGGGTCGAGCTCGTGGCCGGGGCGTCGGCGGAGGAGGCCGCGGTAGGCGTCCATCGGTGAGGCCTTGCCGTCGACGACGGCCCGGATCGCGGCGGCGATCGGCATCTCGATGTCGTAGCGAGCGGCGAGCTCCATCGCGGTGTTCGCGGTCTTCACGCCCTCGGCGACCATGTTCATGCTCGCGAGGATCTCGTCGAGTGAGCGGCCCTTGCCGAGCTCCTCGCCAACGGTGCGGTTGCGGGAGAACGGGCTGATGCACGTGGCGACGAGGTCGCCCAGCCCGGCGAGGCCGGCGAACGTCGCCGGCTCCCCGCCCATTGCCACGCCGAGCCGCGTGATCTCGGCGAGGCCCCGCGCCATGACGGTGGCACGTGTGTTGTCGCCGACGCCGAGGCCCTGCGCCATGCCGGTCGCGAGCGCGATCACGTTCTTGAGCGCGCCGCCCACCTCCGCGCCGATCACGTCGTGGTTCGTGTAGATCCGGAACACCCCACGAGCGAGCGCGCTCTGGATCGCGGCGGCGACCGACAAGTCTTCGGTCGCGATCACGCTCGCGGCCGCCTGTCCCGACATGATCTCGCGCGCCAAGTTGGGCCCACTGAGTGCGACCGCAGGCCGACCGGGGAGCACCTCGCCGATGACCTCGGTCATGCGAAGCAACGTGCCCGACTCGAACCCCTTGCTCAGGCTGATGACCGGGATCCACGGATGCACATACGGGCTCGCCTGCTCGAGCACCCCGCGGAACCCCTTGGTGGGCACCCCGACGATGAGCAGGTGCGCATGGGTGACGGCCTCCTCGAGGTCGGCCGTGGCGCGCAGCTTGTCGGGCAGCCCGAAGCCCGGGAGGTAGCTCTTGTTCGTGTGGTCTCGGTTGATCTCGTCGGCGACGGTCGCATCGCGAGCCCACAACAGCGTGGGGTTGCGCGTCGCGGTGAGCGACGCGACGGTCGTGCCCCAAGAGCCTGCGCCGAGAACGGTGACCTGCATGCGCGGAGTCTCGCGCCTCAGGACCCGCGCAGGAACTCGACCACCGCCGGCAGGGCCGTCGAGTCCTGGATGAAGAACATGTGCCCGCCCTCGTACACCTCGAGCTTCGCGTCGGGGATGTGCGCTGCCATCCACTCGCTGTTGGCGAGTGGGGCGATGCCGTCGTAGCGCCCACACCCGATCAGCGTCGGGCACGTGATGCGACCGAGCCGTGTGGACACGTCGTGTGCAGCACGCGCTTGCATCTGCAGTCGTTCGCCTGCGAGCCGCTCGTCGGACCGGGGCTCGGCCGCGCTCGCGGCACGGGCGCGCATGATCGCGTCGTCGAGGGGATGCTCCGCGAACCAGTCACGCGAGAAGCGGCTGTCGACCAGGCGAAGTGAGGTCGCAGCGCGCTCATCCGGCGTCAGCGACGTGAGCTCGTGCAGCGGATAGGACGAGCCTCCCGCTCCTCCCGCCGACGTGCACATGAGGCCGAGCCGCTCGACCCGCTCCGGTGCGGTCGCCGCGATCTCCTGCGCGACCATGCCGCCGAAGCTCACGCCGAGCAGCCGGGTGGTCCTCCAGCCGACGTGGTCGAGCAGCGCGAGGGCGTCCGCGGCGAGGTCGGCCATCGTGTACGGCTCGTCCACCGCGCCGCTCTTCCCGATGCCGCGGGCGTCGAACGCGAGCACCTGCAGCTTCGGGCGCAGCCGATCGATCAGCGGGGCCGACGTCTCGAGCGTGGCGCCCGAGCCGCTGCAGAACAGCACGTTCGGGCCGTCGCCACCGAGCTCGTAGTGGATGTCGACACCGTTGACGTTCGCGGTCGGCACGGCTCGCACCTTACGTGGAGTGCAATCATCGGGCCGTGGCCGATTTCGAGACCATCGACGTGTTCGCAGCCGGCGAGCGGGGTGCGCTCACCCTCAACCGTCCCGACAAGCTCAACCCGCTCTCGTCGCTGACCTTGCGCGAGATCGCCGACGCCGCTCGCTGGTTCGATCGGCATCCCCTCGTGAAGGTCGTCGTCGTGTCGGGTGAGGGTCGGTCGTTCTCGGCGGGCGCCGACATCAGCGCGTTCGACGCGGGCGGAGATGCCGGTGCCGGATCGCCGAGGGACAACGCGGATCTCGGCCGGCTGATGGCCGACGCCGTCGAAGCGATGTCCGCGATCACGGTCGCCCGCATCCACGGGCACTGCATCGGGGGAGGGCTCGTTCTCGCGGCTGCGTGCGATCTTCGGATCGCAGCGAGCGACGCGTACTTCTCGATCCCCGAGGTCGACCTCGGCATCCCGCTCGCATGGGGTGGCATCCCGAGGCTCGTCCGCGAGATCGGCCCCGCCCTCACGAAAGAGCTCGTGATGACGTGCCGTCCGTTCACGGCCGCCGAGGCTGCGGGCGCAGGGTTCCTGAACCGAGTCGTCGCACCTGACCACCTCGATCGAGCCGTCGAGGATCTCGTCGCCCAGCTGCTCACGAAGTCGCCGCTCACGTTGCGGGCCACGAAGCGTCACGTCGACGCGGTCACGCGTCAGATGGTCGGACTCGACCGCAGCTGGGCGGATGCGGACAGCCTCGTCGCGGCGCTCCGCGATCCCGAGTCACGAGCGAGCGCGAAGGCCTACCTCGAACGAGTGCGGAGGAAGTGACGACGTGACGACACCGATCGACGACGTGCTCGAGGATCTCGTCGACGAGTACGAGCGGCTCGAGTCGATTCTCGAGTCCCTCAGCGACGCGCAATGGCGTTCGCCGTCCGACGCGGCGGGCTGGACCGTCACCGACGTGATGATCCACCTCGCCCAGACCGAGGAAGCGGTCGTCGCGACGACGAGTCGTCCGAACGAGCCGAACCGGCTCGACCGAGGCGCCGGCACGCTCGACGACTGGGTCGACGCGCAGGTCGCGGCCGAACGCGACGAGCCCGCGGTGGTCTTCGCACGGTGGAAGGCGGCGCGCCGTGCCTCTGTCGACGCGCTGCGCGCCGCCGATCCCGACGCTCGGTACGCGTGGGCGCACACGCCGCTGAAGCCGCGCACGCTCGCAACGACGCGCCTCGCCGAGCACTGGGCACACGCGCTGGACGTCACCGTGCCGTTCGACATTCCGTTGCCGGACACCGACCGGCTCCGCCACGTCGCCTGGCTCGGTCACAGCACCCTCCCCTACGGGTTCGCGTTCCATGGCCAGGAGGCGCACCCGGTACGAGCCGTGCTGATTGCGCCCGAAGGCCGCGAGAGCCGCACCGGCGCGCTGGAAACCGGGCAGGGGGGCGCCGCGTTTTTGGCTCAGCGCGCGAACGTGTCCATTGTGCCGGTTGCGTTGACGGGCACGGCCTGGAATTCGATTTTGCCCGCCTGGCGCCGTCTAAAGCGGCCGTGTGTTACACTAACCTTCGGCCAGCCTTACCAGCTTCCTGGCGGCCTGCGCCGCGAGGCCGCCATCGAAATTGTGATGCGGCGTATCGCGGCGCTGCTGCCGGCCCAGTACCAGGGGGTCTATGCTGTGGCGCGATCGGTAGACCAGTGAACAATTATGGCGAATGAAAACCTGGCCAAGTCGGCCTCCAGTTTGCCCGCAAAGGCCCGCGGCAGCTATGACCACGCCGGCCACGAGCCGATGCGGCGGGTGCTGCGCTGGATGATCAACAACGTCGGCTGGACGATCTTCGCCCGGATT
>DATKAS010000493.1:0-6039 GCA_035497855.1 Acidimicrobiales bacterium | reverse complement strand
AAAGCCGTTGAGGTCTTCGGGCCTCCGTGGATTCGAATCCCACTCCTTCCGCTCGCTTCGCGACCGTTTGCTCACTGAACCACGTCTGAGGGGGGTCGAGTGAGCAAACACGCCAGCCGACGCGTCGGTTGGATGAGCGACGGGTCGAGTCGGTCCACCGGTGTGGCGGTGGGCTGATGCAGGATTTGTCGTGCCGTCCGTCGATCAGGCCGACCTTCGAAGGATGCGCGACGCGCTCTTCTTCGAGGGAGCGGAGTCAACGAAGCGTTTGACCCGCTTTTGGGTCCTGCTGGGCTTGGCGTCCGTGATTGCGACCGCGGGAATCGCCGCGGACTCCACCGCAACTGTCATTGGCGCGATGATCGTCGCCCCGCTGATGACACCGATCCTCGGCATCGTGTTCGCGATCGCGTTGGGAGATCGAACCAACCTGATCCGGTCGATCGTCCTCGTGGTTGGCGGCGCCGCGTGCGTTGTCATCCTGGCCTGGATGCTCGGGAGGCTCTCACCGATCGACGTGATTGCGCCCGGCAACAGCCAGGTGGCTGGGCGCATCAGTCCCCGGACCATTGATCTCGTGGCAGCGCTCGCGACCGGTGCGGTCGGTGCGTTCGCGCTCGTGCGGAGCGATGTGAGCGACACGCTGCCCGGGGTTGCGATCGCGATCTCGTTGGTGCCGCCGCTGGCCGTCGCGGGACTCACCCTCGAGGCGGGCCACAGCGACCAGTCACGGGGCGCGTTGCTGCTTTTCCTCACCAACGTCGCGGCGATCCTTCTGACCGGCACCGTGGTCATGGCCCTGTACCGAGTGCGTCGTAGCGCGCTCGCGCTCGCTGATCCGGTCGTGCCCCACCGCCACGCGGCCAGGAGCCGCTATCCCGTGCTGTTGATCGTCTTGTTCGTCGTCATCATCACGATTCCGCTCGTGGCCGCCGGAAGGCGGTACACGTCCAGCACGCTCACCGCGAACAGCGTTGCCTCAATCGCCCATGACTGGGCCGCAACCGCTGGCTGGGAGGTTCTTTCGGCCGAGTATCGCGACGGCGCCGTGGTGGTGCGCGCCGACGGGCCGGAACCCGCACCCGATCCGGCTCGGCTCCGCGAGCTGCTCGACCTCAAAGGCGAGAAGAAGACCAGCGTCCGCGTCGAGCTGGTGCCGATCACGGAGGTCGACCTTCCCGCTGGTTGAACCACATCGAGAGTGCAGCGCGCGGCCAGTGTTGACCGCGTCCGACGGGGACCTTCGCCTCTGGTTCGCCTCACCCGCG
Source organism: Acidimicrobiales bacterium (assembly GCA_035497855.1). Lineage (GTDB taxonomy): Bacteria > Actinomycetota > Acidimicrobiia > Acidimicrobiales > DATKAS01 > DATKAS01. The sequence goes on along the minus strand of DATKAS010000493.1, from coordinate 4,771 downwards.
GGTTCCACGCTGCGGAGAAGGAAGCCACCGGACAGCGAGGGAGGTTGCGATGTCCCGCTGGGAGTACAAGCGCTTCGTGCACCCCATGGTTCTCCTGAAGCGTCCGCTTTCCCCAGCGGAGAGCTGAAACCGAATGCCGCGTTGGCCGATCTCAGATGAAGCGGCGCGGGAGATGTACGCCGGCCGGCATGGCAATGAGACGGCTCGGTGGTGGGCACGGATGTGGATGCGTGTCTTCCGTCTCGGACTGCTTCCCCGCCGGTGGGTGACGCTCGAGGTCCCGGGTCGCAAGACAGGTCGCACGACGCTGTTTCCCCTCGGCATGGCCGACGTGGACGGTCATTGGTACCTGGTCTCGATGCTCGGGGAATGCAGTTGGGTGGCCAACGTTCGTGCCGCCGGTGGCGACGTCGTGCTCCGGCGTCGGCGTCGACGACCGGTGCACTTGGTCGAGGTTCCCGACGAGCGTCGAGGTCCCATTCTTCGCCGTTACGTGGGGAAGGTCCCCGGCGGGCGACCACACATCCCGGTTCGGAGAGGCGCGCCCGTGGCGGAGTTCGCCCTCATCGCCGACCGCTATCCGGTCTTCGAAGTGTGCGACATCCCCCCGGATAGGCGAGGAGACGGTGGACCTCGGCTCCCATGACCTGGCAGTCCGGGTGGCCCAAGCCGAGTCTTTCGCCTCTTGCAGAAGTTCATGTCCGATCGGGGGTAGCAACCTCGTAGTCTACTGAGTAGTCTACTGAGCATGGTGATTCGACACGCGCTGTTGGCCCTGCTCAGCGAGGGTCCGAAGCACGGCTTCCAGCTCGCCCAGGAATTCGAGGCCCGCACCGGCGAGGTGTGGCCGCTGAACACCGGTCAGGTGTACACGACCCTCCAACGGCTCGAGCGAGACGAGCTCGTCGAGTCCGACGACACCGTCGAGAACGGCGCGCAGAACCGCTATCGCCTCACCGACGCCGGCCGGGCCGAGCTCGACACCTGGCTGCACAGCCCCCCCGACACCGCGAGCCCACCTCGTGACGAGCTCGTCATCAAGGTGCTTGTCGCGCTGCGTGTGCCCGATGTCGACGTCACGGAACTGACCCAGACCTACCGCCGACACGTAATAGAGGTCATGCATCACTACACGCGGTTGAAGGAGGACGCGCACGAGGACGACACGAGCCTCCTCCTCGTCGCTGACGCCGAGATCTACCGGCTCGATGCCATCGCACGCTGGCTCGACGCCGCAGAGGCGCGCATCAAGCGCATGCCGGCGATCGACTCCACCGTTGCCCCCTCCGCGTCACGGCCGGCGCGGCGCAGGGTCGGAGCGCGGCGATGAGCGTGGCAGTGAGCGCCGCGCTCGAGATGTCGCAGGTCTCGAAGTCCTACGGAGACGGCGCGGCGACAGTGCACGCGCTCCAGGGCGTCGATCTCACCGTGCTTCCCGGTGAGCTCGTGGCGATCATGGGTCCGAGCGGCTCGGGCAAGAGCACGCTGCTGACGATCGCGGGCACGCTCGAGGAGGCGACGGAGGGAACCGTCAGCGTCGACGGCCAAGACACCTCGACGATGTCGCGCAACGACCGCGCTCGCTTGCGCAGGCGGGCCATCGGATACGTGTTCCAGGACTTCAACCTGCTTCCCGGTCTGACCGCCGCAGAGAACGTGGCGCTTCCGCTCGAGCTCGACGGCAGCCGCGCGAAGGCAGCGAGGACAGCGGCACTCGAGGCGCTCGAAGAGCTGGGTGTGTCCGAGCGCGCGGACCACTTCCCTGACCAGCTCTCTGGCGGCCAACGTCAACGCGTGGCGATCGCCCGCGCCGTCGTCGGCGATCGTCTCCTTCTGCTCGCCGATGAGCCGACCGGCGCGCTCGACTCCGTCAACGGCGAGGCGGTGATGCGCCTCGTGCGGTCCGCGTGCAAACGCGGCGTCGCTGGCGTGCTCGTCACGCACGACGCGCAGCTCGCGTCGTGGGCCGACCGCGTGATGTTCCTGCGCGACGGCCGCGTCGTCGATCAGTCCGCTCCGGCGCCCGGCCCCGAGTCACTGCTGGCGCCTTCCTCAGGCCGATGAGCTCGTCGCAAGCCAACGGTGGCATTCCGGCGCGCCGCGCCGTGGTGCGCTGGGCGGGCCGGCTGTTCCGCCGTGACTGGCGTCAGCACCTGCTGATCCTGTCGTTGCTCACCGTCGCCGTCGCGGCGGCAGTCGGGTTCTCGTGCCTCGCCTTCAACGTTGCGCCGGTCTCCGGCCAGGCAGAGTTCGGCGACGCGAACCACTTCTTCCGCTTCAACGACCCGAGTCCCGCGACGTTGCAGCCAAAGCTCGACGCAGCCAAGCAATGGTTCGGCACCATCGACGCGATCGGGCACCGACCTGTGCCTCTCCCCGGCACCGTGAAGCAGATCGACTATCGCTCCCAAGACCCCAAGGGTGCGTTCGGGAAGCCGATGCTCCGCCTGCGGTCGGGCCGCTATCCCGCAGCCGACGACGAGGTCGCGGTGACGAACGGCGTGATCGATGCCCTCGCGCTGCACATCGGGTCGACAATCGACCTCGACGGCGTCAGCCGCACGGTGGTCGGCACTGTCGAGAACCCGAGCGATCTCGGCGACGAGTTCGCGCTGCTCCCGACCTCTGCACTCGCGCAGTCGAAGTTCGTGACGATGCTCGTGAACGCCAGTGAGGCGCGTGTCGGTGACTTCCGACCCCCTGGCGACGTAGGCCGCATCATCTCGTCGCGCGGCGATCTCCCCGAGGATGTCGTCGCCGCTGTGCTCACCCTCGTCGTCAGCACGCTCGTGCTCATGCTGGTCGCGCTCATCGCGGCATCGAGCTTCACGGTGATCGCGCAACGCCGGCTCCCGCAGCTCGGGATGATGTCGGCGGTCGGCGCAACCGAGAAGCACCTCCGTCTCGCGATGCTCGCTACCGGCGCTGCGACGGGCGTCGTCGCAGCGGTGATCGGATCGGGCTTGGGCTTCATCGGATGGGTCGCGGTCGCTCCAAAGGTGGGAGAGGCCGTGGGCTTCCGCATCGACGCGCTGAATGTGCCGTTCTGGATCGTCGCTGTGTCCATGCTGCTCACGGTCGTCGCGGCGACCGCTGCGGCGTGGTGGCCGGGCCGGGCGATGTCGCGGATCCCGACCGTGCTCGCGCTGTCGGGTCGACCGCCGGATCGCCCAGCACTCCATCGCTCCGCTGTTCTGGCCGTCGTGTGCCTCGTCGGCGGTGCAGTCAGCCTCGCGGTCGGCAGCAACGTGAAGGGAGCGCCGTCGGGCGTCGATCTCACGCTCATCGCAGTCGGCTTGGTCGCGGTGGTCGCGGGCATGCTCCTCGTGAGCCCGATCGCCATCCAAGCCTTGGCGCGATGCGCGTCGCGTGTGCCTATCGCTGCTCGGCTCGCGTTGCGAGATCTCAGTCGATACCGGTCTCGGTCTGGGGCAGCGCTTGCTGCGATCGCTCTCGTCCTCGGCATCGCGGCCGCGCTCGTCGCGACCGCGGCGGCGGCAGAGAACAACACCGGTCTCGGCAACTTGTCGCCGAGGCAGCTCATGGTGCACGCCTCCGACGACCCCGCGCTCGCGGTGCTCGACTCCACGACGATCCAGCACGCGCAAGAGGGTGTCGACGCGCTCACCGCTGCGCTCCCTGGCGCGGCTGCGACGCGGCTCGATGTGGCGGTCGATCCGAAAGCGGCGCCGGTGCCGCAGCTCGGGGGCCGGCCCGCGATCGGACTCGCTCGACCGGAGTCGGATGGGAGGTTCGGCTATGCGGGGTCCGTGTACGTCGCGAGTCCTGCGCTGCTCTCGGCGTACGGGCTCGACGCCTCTGCTCTCGCAGGCAAAGACATCGTGACCACCGAGTCCGGCGAGCTCGAGATCATGGGTGCCGCGACCGCCGAGACCGATCGTCGCGAGCCCGGCGAGCGGATCACGTCCTCGGGCGATCTCCACGAGACGTACTCAGCGCTCCCGCGAGCACTCATCGCCGTCGACCGTCTCGCTGCGCGCGGGTGGATCGCGGCGCCGTCGGGGAACTGGCTCGTGCAGACGCCCAGCGCGATGTCATCGGCTCAGCTCAACGCAGCGAGAGTGATCGCGACGCAGTACGGGTTGAAGATCGAGAGCCGTGACGACCACGGCCGTCTCGGCAACATCGGCTTCGGCGCGGTCGCGGCGGGGATGTTGCTCGCACTTGCGATCCTGGCGATGACCGTCGGCCTCATCCGCAGTGAGTCGATGGGCGAGATGCGGACGCTCACCGCAACCGGTGCGACCGCGTCGACTCGTCGCAGCATCAGCGCCGTGACCGCGGGTGCGCTCGCAGCGCTCGGCGCGTTGATCGGGATCGCTGGCGCGTACATCGCGCTGGCTGCGGGTCGGCTGAGCAACCTCACCCCGCTCCCGATCGGCCACCTCGCTGTCATCGCTGTCGGTACGCCGCTCGTCGCCCTCGCCGCGGGCTGGATCTTCGCGGGACGGGAACCTGCGGTCATCGCCCGCCGTCCCCTGGACTGAGCGCCGGTGTCGCCCACTAGCGTGCGACCCGGAAGGATGCCAGAGCGGACGAATGGGACGGCCTCGAAAGCCGTTGAGGTCTTCGGGCCTCCGTGGGTTCGAATCCCACTCCTTCCGCAGGGTTGACCTTGACCCCATTTGGTGGACCACTGTTGTGATGATTTGGCCCTGTTCGACAGGAGCCAGTCATGCCAAGGCATTATCCAGTCGAGTTTCGGCGAGAGGTGTGTGAGCGGATGCTCGCTGGCGAGGCCGTGAAGGGT
>DATKAS010000492.1:0-2161 GCA_035497855.1 Acidimicrobiales bacterium | reverse complement strand
GCGTTGGGGCGTCTCGCTCGTGGCGTCGAACGCTCGCCGCCAGAGCTCGGCGCCGCACTCGGGGCAGCACCACGAAACCGTCTCGCCACCGGGATCGAGTGCCTTGTAGCGGAGCTGCGTCATCGGGCCTTCAGCGCGGATGCGGTGAGCGGTACCGCCCGGCACATACACGTAGTCGGCGGGCGTCACGCGGAAGTACCTCACGTTCGAGTCGAGGAAGTCGACGAAGCCCTCGCCGCTCAACGTCACGATGAGCGTGTCGCGCTCGCACGTGAGGAAGAACGGTTGGGTGCCCTCGTTGCGCGACGCGTGGATCTGCGGGTCGAGGTCGCCAGGGGTTGCGGGCAAGTCACCGAACGGGCCCGCCTTCTGGGCGACCGAGAAGAGGTCGGCGATCTTGCTGCGCTCGTACTCCATCCGAGTTCCCCCCTTACCGGTGCATGCACCGACGTGGATCAGTGGTATGAGATGAGCCGCTGGGCCCGGGTGCCGAGACGCTCACCCCCGTCCTCTCGAACGACGAGCATGTCGCCCCAGCTGACGTCGTGGCTGCGCGCGACCACCCGCTCGGCCGACCGTGGGAACACCGTGGGCTTCACGATGAACACGGTGCCGGCCTCGACCTCGTCGTCGAGGACTTCGTCGTGCGAGTCGACGGGGATGAAGAGCGGGCCGTCGAACCCGCCGTGCATCAGGAACGACACCTGCCAGTCGGTGCCGTCCGCGACCGCGAGCGCAGCAGCCTCGACCTCCCGCCACGACGCGCCCGGCACCAGCGCCTTGCGCGTCGCTTCGAACGCGGCGATGTTCAGGTCGAACGCCTCCTGCTGCTCGGGGAGGATCGTGCCCGCGAAGAACGGCTCCGCGATCTGTGTCATGGCACGGGAGCCCGGCATGATCTCCGCCGCAACGCACAGGCCATCGTCCACATCGCCGGGGGGACACCCCACGATCCGCGGCCGCGGCGTCTTCCACATCCCGGGGCACCACGCGATGCTCGGGACGCCCATTCCCGGTTGGAGCATCGCGTCGATGCCGGCGCGGTATGCGTCGGCCTGCGGCTTGCCGATGTGATACGCCTCGCCGATCGCGCGCGCTCCTGCCTCGGCCACGGCGACGCCGGCGCGGTACGCGTCGATCTCCTTCTCGCTCTTCACGTAGCGAGCGCGCGCCATCACCGGTGCTCCGTTCACGACCTCTGTGCTGTCGAGCTGGTCGAGGATGCGACGCACCGTCGAGTAGACCGCGTACCCGTCGGCGGAGCGAACGTGTGAGTAGAGGTCACCATCGAGCCCGGCGATCGCGACGCGCGCCGGCGTCGCGTGCAGGCGCGCGAGCTTGTCGGCGACCGCCGCGCCGTAGGGCACCTTCGTCGAGCCATATGGAGTCGCGCTCTCGCGTTGGGTGATCCAGCCTTCGCGATCGACGGCAAGGTTGCTGTCCTCGCCGCCGAGCAAGATCCACGGGTCGCCGTCGACGGGGAAGATCACTGCACCTTGCTCGCCGCCACTCAGATAGAGCACGTCGATCGGGTTCGACTCGGGCAGCACGAGGAGGAGGTCGATGCCTCGTTCCGACATGCCGGTTCGCACCCGGCCCCAGCGTCGATCGCGCTCCTCGACATCGAGGTTGGGTCGCTCTGCCAGCGCGCTCATGCGCCGACGCTAAGTCGTCCCGATTTCCGGGTCAAGGGTGCCGAATATCGCTACGGCCTATCCTGAGCACCACCGTCTGACCGTGAGGAGATCCCCATGCCGTTGTTCGCCAGCATCCATCGTGCGCCCGGCCTGTCGCAGGAGGAGTTCATGCAGAACGCCCCCGATGTGCTCGAGGGCAAGTACGCCACCATGGTGAACGTCTACGCGAACATCTTCGAGGGCTTCATCGTCACCATCTACGACGGCGCGAGCGCCGACGACGTCGTGAAGGAGTTCGAGCGCCTCGGCTTCCCCCACGACGAGGTGCACGAGGTCCAGATCGCCATCACGCGCGACCAGCTCGCGGCGATGCTCGGGGGCGGTGGCGACTAGGCAAACCGGATCTAACGTGGCCACGATGCTCACCGACGCACTCATCCTCGACGCGGTCCGCACTCCGATCGGCAAGCTCGGGGGCGCGCTCTCGGGAGTGCGGCCCGACGATCTCGCGGCAACCGCGCTGA
>DATKAS010000491.1:0-3619 GCA_035497855.1 Acidimicrobiales bacterium | reverse complement strand
GCAGCTTGAACACCGTCTCGGGATTGAAGAGGTGGTACTCGCCCTCGCGGCGCCACTGGTACTCGCCGCCGAGGTCGAGTGTTCGGTGGGCGCGCTGTGCGGGGTTCGCGGGGTAGGCCGTGGCGTGGCGAGCCCCGATCTCCGCGGCGAGCTCGTCGAGGCCGACGCCGCCGAGCCGGCTGACCGTGCCTGTGAAGTACTCGTCGACAAGCTCGTGACCGAGCCCGATCGCTTCGAAGACCTGGGCACCCGTGTAGGAGGCGACAGTGGAGATGCCCATCTTCGACATGACCTTCAGCACGCCCTTGCCGGCAGCCTTGATTTAGCTCTTCACGGCCTTGTGCGCGTCGACGCCCTCGAGCCGACCCTCGGCAATCATGTCCTCGATCGCCTCGAACGCGAGGTAGGGGTTGATCGCACCCGCGCCGTAGCCGACGAGCAGCGCCATGTGATGCACCTCGCGTGCATCCCCTGACTCGATGACGAGGCCGACCCGCGTACGGGTCTTCTCCCGGATCAGATGGTGGTGGACCGCCGATGTCATGAGCAACGACGGGATGGGAGCGAGCTCTTCGGTCGAGTCGCGATCGGAGAGGACGATGATGCGCACGCCCTCGTCGATCGCGTCGCTCACCTCACGACGGAGCTGCTCGAGCGCGTCGCGGAGTGCGGGACCTCCGCCGGCGACGGGGTAGAGACCGTGCAGCACGCGCGACGCGAACCCCGGCATGTCACCGTCTTCGTTGATGTGGATGAGCTTCGCGAGCTCGTCGTTGTCGATGACCGGGAACGGGAGGGCAACCTGCCGGCACGACGCCGGTGTCGGCGCGAGCAGGTTGCCCTCCGGCCCGATCGTCGACCCGAGCGACGTGACCAGCTCCTCGCGGATCGCGTCGAGCGGCGGATTCGTCACCTGGGCGAACAGCTGCTGGAAGTAGTCGAACAGCAAGCGCGGCCGAACCGAAAGCGCGGCGATCGGGGTGTCGGTGCCCATCGACCCGAGTGCCTCCCCACCGGTCGCGGCCATCGGCGCGATGAGGATCTTCAGCTCCTCGTGCGTGTACCCGAACGTCTGCATCCTGCGCATGACCGAGTCGTGGCTGTACACGATGTGCTCACGGTCGGGGAGGTCGGCGAGGTGCACGAGCCCCGCGTGCAGCCACTCGTCGTAGGGAAGCTCTGCCGCCAGGTTCGCCTTGATCTCGTCGTCGGTGACGATGCGACCGAGGCTCGTGTCGACGAGGAACATGCGACCGGGTTGCAACCGACCCTTCTTCACCACCCTGGCGGGATCGATGTCGAGCACGCCGACCTCGCTCGCCATGATGACTCGGTCGTCGTCGGTCACCCAATAGCGACTGGGGCGTAGGCCGTTGCGATCGAGCACCGCGCCGGCGACGGTGCCGTCGGTGAACGCGATCGACGCGGGACCGTCCCATGGCTCCATGAGCGACGCGTGGAATTCGTAGAACGCGCGCTTCTCGGCGTTCATCGACGCGTGGTTCTCCCACGCTTCGGGGATCATCATGAGCACCGCGTGGGGCAGCGAACGTCCGCCCATGTGGAGCAGCTCGAGCACCTCGTCGAAGCTCGCGGTGTCGCTGCCGCCGACCGTCACGATCGGGAAGATGCGCTCGAGGTCGCCGGGGATGCGGTCGCTCTCGAGCAACGCCTCGCGCGCACGCATCCAGTTCCGGTTCCCTTGCACGGTGTTGATCTCACCGTTGTGCGCGATGTAGCGGTAGGGATGCGCGAGGGGCCACGACGGGAACGTGTTCGTGCTGTAGCGGGAGTGCACGAGCGCGATCGCGGACTCCATCCGCTCGTCGTTGAGGTCGACGAAGAACTGCGAGAGCTGCGGCGCGGTGAGCATCCCCTTGTAGATCAAGGTGCGCGACGAGAGGTTCGGGAAGTACACGGTCTTCCCGATCTCGTGCTCGATGCGCTTGCGCACGACGAAGGCGAGCCGCTCGAGCGTCATCCGGTCGATCGACTGCCCTTCCGCGCCGCCGATGAAGAGCTGGCGGAACAGCGGCATGACCTCCCGAGCGGACGCGCCGATCATCGAGTCGTCGACGGGGACGTCACGCCAGCCGAGCGTGCGCAGCCCCTCACTCGCCACGATCTTCTCGACCAGGGAGACGACCTGGTCGGTGTCGGCCTCGGCCGTTGGGAGGAACGCGAGCCCGACCGCGTACTGGCCGACAGGGGGGAGGTCGAAGTCCACGACCGCCCGGAGGAACCTGTCCGGGATCTGGATGGTGATGCCCGCGCCGTCGCCCGTGTTCGCCTCCGCGCCCTGCGCGCCTCGGTGTTCGAGGTTGCAAAGGGCGCCGACGCCCTGGGCGACGATGTCATGGCTCGCGCGGCCCTTGATGTCGACCACGAAGGAGACACCGCAGGCGTCGTGCTCGTTCGCCGGGTCGTAGAGCCCGAAGGCAGCCGGAACCGCGGAGCTCAGCTCAGGTCGCGTCTCGCGCATGACTGTCCGTCCACATCACTCGTCTGGGTGACGCAGCATGGTGGGACAGCGCTGGCCCGGCTGCAGTGCCCCCAGGATAGTCCGGGACGCAGCCTCGTCGAACGCTTTCTCGTCAGTCGTCGAAGACGGGGTCGCGCTTCTCGAAGTAGGCCTTGACGGCCTCGACCTGGTTCGGGCTCCCGATGAGCGAGCGGATGGTGCGCTCCTCGGCCTTGAACCCGTCGGCGAGGCCGACCTCGCCCGCCATGTTCAGCAACGCCTTCGCCCCGCGGATCGCTTGCGGGCTCTTCGACGCGATCTCGTGCGCGAGCGCGAGGGCGTCGACGAGCGGGGTCTCGCTCACCTTGGTGGCGACGCCGAGCCGGAGCGCCTCGTGCCCGTCGATCATGCGCCCCGTGAACGTGAGCTCCTTCGCGACGTCGAGGCCGACGACCTTCGGGAGCAGCTGCGTACCCGTCATGTCGGGGATGAGGCCCCAGCGCACCTCGAGCACCGACATCTTCACGTCGGGCGCGACGATGCGGATGTCCGCGCCGAGCGCGATCTGGAAGCCGCCGCCGAGCGCGACGCCGTGCACCGCGGCGATCACCGGCGCCGGGATCTCCTGCCACACGAAGGCGGCCTGCTGGCCGGGGTTCGTGATCTCGCCACCACGTGGCGGCGTGACGTTCTCGAGGTCGGTCTCGCTGTCGCCCGCCATCGCCTGGAACGACCCGAAGTCGAGACCCGCACAGAACGCTCGGCCCTCGCCCGAGAGCACCACCGCCCGCACAGAGGGGTCGGTCTTCAGCGCCTCGCCGGTCTCGACCAGCGCCGAGAACAGCGCGCCGTCGAGCGCGTTCATCTTCTCGGGCCGGTTCATCCGCACGTCAGCCACGCCGTCCTGGATGTTGCACGTCACTCGATCAGACATGTCGCGAGTCTGGCATGCTCCCGTCTCATGAGCTCCCACCTGAACCTCAGCGCGGACGAGGTGCTCACCACGACGCGCTCCGTGCGCAAGCGGCTCGACTTCGACCGGCCCGTCGAGCGAGCGGTGCTCGAGGAGTGTCTCGAGATCGCGATGCAGGCGCCGACGGGCTCGAACAGCCAAGGGTGGGCGTGGGTCGTCGTCGAGGACGCAGCGAAGAAGAAGGC